>CAVAIX010000024.1:0-18331 GCA_963588695.1 Bacteroidaceae bacterium
GATCAGCACCATACCATACAGCCACATCGAATTCGAACCATTGGGCGCGCTCCAAACCTTGTTCATTTATATTCTCATCGGTTTCGTCCTTTTTTTACTGATAAAAATTCTTAAATTGCATTGCGTTATCAAATAATTGTGTACTTTTGTAGACCATTAAAACAACAACAAAACTAAAACAACAAATTCATTATGACAAGCAACAACATTCCACAAGTCAAGCTCGGCATCGTGGCCGTCAGCCGTGACTGCTTTCCCATCGCACTGTCGACGCAGCGCCGGGAGAACATCGTAAAAGCCTATAAAGGCAACGTCTTCAACTGTCAGACTACCGTAGAGAACGAACAAGATATGCTCAAAGCCCTTGAGGAAATCAAGACCGCTGGCTGCAATGCCCTCGTTGTATTCCTCGGCAACTTCGGCCCCGAGACTCCCGAGACACTGATTGCTAAGCATTTTGACGGTCCGTGCATGTTCGTGGCTGCAGCAGAGGGCGACGGTGACATGATCAACGGTCGCGGCGATGCTTACTGCGGTATGCTCAACTGTTCCTACAACCTCGGTATGCGCCACCTAAAGGGCTACATTCCCGAGTATCCAGTAGGCACAGCAGAGGAAGTGGCCAAGATGATGGCCGACTTCGTTCCCGTGGCACGCACCATCATCGGTCTGAAGGGTTTGAAGATTATCACCTTCGGCCCGCGCCCCCAAGACTTTTTCGCCTGCAACGCCCCCATCAAGGGTCTCTACGAACTCGGTGTCGAGATTGAGGAGAACTCGGAACTTGACCTGCTCGTTTCCTATAAGGAGCACGAGAACGACCCACGCATCAACAGCGTTTGCGAGGATATGGCCAAAGAGATGGGCGAAGGCCGCTACTATGCTGACCTGAGCCGCCGCATGGCACAGTTCGAACTGACACTATTGGACTGGGCAGAGAACCACAAGGGTTCACGCCAGTACGTGGCCTTTGCAGACAAGTGCTGGCCCGCCTTCCCCAGCCAGTTCGGTTTCGAGCCATGCTACGTCAATAGCCGCTTGGCCAGCCGTGGCATTCCCGTGGCCTGCGAAGTCGACATCTACGGTGCACTCTCCGAGTACATCGGCATGTGTGCTTCTGACGACACTGTGACCCTGCTTGACATCAACAACTCCGTGCCTCAGTACATCTACGACGAGGACATCGTGAAGAAATACGACTATAAGTTGACCGACACCTTCATGGGCTTCCACTGCGGCAACACGCCCCAGTGCAAGATGTGCGCCAACCGCGCCATCAAGTATCAGCTCATCCAGAACCGTCTGCTGGAGAACGGTGGAAAGCCCGACTTCACGCGCGGCACACTGGAAGGCGACATCGCCGCCAGCCCCATCACCTTCTACCGTCTGCAGTGCGACTCCGAGGGCAATCTTCGCAGCTACATTGCCGAGGGTGAGGTACTGGACGTTCCCACACGCTCGTTCGGCGGCATAGGCATCTTCGGCATCCGCGAAATGGGTCGCTTCTATCGCCACGTACTCATCCAAAAGGGTTATCCTCACCATGGTGCCGTTGCCTTCGACCATGTCGGCAAGACGCTCTTCGAGGTGTTCAAGTATCTTGGTGTAAAGGACATCGCCTACAACCAGCCCAAGTCACTGCCCTACCCCACTGAGAATCCTTGGGCATAACACAGATTCATCATTTTCCTCATTTATCATTTTTATAGTTTGGGCGGCTGTCTACCTTTACGGTTAGGCAGCTGCCTGTTTTTTTCAACATCTGTTACAACTAAAAACGACCTTGACAGTAGTCTTCCGTCGACACGTCCACATAGCCGCCTTTACTCCGCACGAAATCTATCAGTTGGCGGAACGTATGGTTCAGACTAAGCAGTGCTGGATTGCCCACCATTACAAGATTCAATCGGGCACGCGTCATAGCTACATTGAGTTTACGGTCAATCATCATGCCGTCCTCTTCAAAAACATTATTGGTCAGAAACTTGAGCTGATACGGCTGATGAACGGTGAAGCCGTAGACGATGCAGTCGCGCTGGCTACCCTGATAGCGTTCCACGGTATCGATAGTAATCCCGTGCAACACGGGAATGTCATATCGGTCAATAGCATGGCGTACTGTCGCAATCTGGTTTCGATAGGGCACGATAACCCCTACGGTCGTGTCTGGATTGAATGTCTCCATTGCCGATTGATATACTTGTAGAACCGTAGCGGCTATCATCCCGGCCTCAATACTGTTAGTTTTGACCGACGGCGACAGTTGTGGACGTTTAGCTGCCACGAAGGCGATACGATGCGTAGCCAACATCCGAGCGATTCCATTCTTGGTGGCCACCACTCCTGAAGGCAACAACTGATGGTTGAGCGGCACTACGTCGAGCCGTCCGCCATAGAAGGCGCGGTTGGGAAACGCTGCAATATCACGATGCATACGCCCCTGTCGGGTCAACATATAGACAAAGCGTGGATTATAGCCGTCGGGGGTCTTAAAGTGATTCAACAACCGTTCAAACAGCGAGTTACGACAGTCAGTAAGACCAATGTCGTTCAACAGCGAGTCGCTGACCACTGATTCGTCCTGCGGCTGTTGAACGACGGCAGGCAACTGTTTGTGGTCGCCTATCAAAATCCAGCGTTCGATGGCTTCCCGTTCTCCACTATGGGCACTGAGCAAGCCGATCAGATGTGGTTCAAGTATCTGCGAAGCCTCATCAACGATGGCCAGCGAAAAGTGTTTAAGGGCGAAGATGGACATGTGGGCATTCAAGGCCGCCGTCGTTCCACAGAACACCCTCGTGGATGCTACCAGCCGTTTAACAGCATTACCTGTCCCCTGCTTCGCCTCCACCCTGTTGCAGAGCAGATAGTCGCGATAGGCCTTAGCACAAGAGAGTTCGGAACCGATGCGGATAAAATCGAACGACGCATTCTCATTGCGCAGTTCCACCAGTTTGCTACATATCTCGTCCACCGCTCGGTTGGTATACGACAACAACAGCACGTTAGTGTCTGGCTCCATCAGTTCCTCCCGAAGCAGATTGACCAGTCCGTAGGAGGTCTTTCCCGTTCCTGGTGGTCCGATGATTAGGAAGAGGTCGCGTGCCTGTTTAGCCCGTAGTGTTAGTGTGTTGAAATCGTCATAACTGCCCTTCAGCACTTGATCAACATCCACCTCTGGCTCGCGCTGTAGGAGTAACAGGTCACGCCGTTTCTGGGTGGCCGACAGGAAACTATGCATGCTGGCATACTGCGCATGGGACGATGACTCGAACATGTCATGCTCAACGGCCCACAAGCAGTCTTGATACCGCTCAAAGATACCTTTGCTTTGGACAAAGCGCAACTGGAGGAGTATGCCGTCTTCGACAATATCCTCAATGCAGGCACGGATGACCATCTGTCGACAGGCATCAGGCACCTGTCCTTTCTGGTAGGGGTAAAGGATGACGATGTCGCCAGTGCGGAAATTGCTGGTATCCGCAGCAACCGTCTCTTCAAAACCGAGTGCGATACGGCAGACACCCTTTCCATCCTGTTCCAGACGTTCCAGTCGTAGTCCGTCATAGATATTTCCTGCCGCTTTCTTGTCAGCCAGCGTGGCGTGCCAGATGGTGGCGAACCCCGAGTCATCCCTCTCACGACTGCCCATCTTTGCCAACAGTGTTTCATTCGCGATAAAGCGCATGAAGCGAAGATAATAGGCTCGCTCCAACGGAGTAGCTCGCTTGATAGGATCGAGCAGGGAAACCAGTTCTCGACGAGTATAGTTTTCCCACAATCGTCCTTCCGTTTTTTTACTGTTTAGGTTGTCGGGAGTGAGACGCATAAGGATGTCCATCCCTTCTTTGGCATACTTAATCTCCGACCATGCTATTCTATTACGAATCTTGACAGCGCGCAACAACAAGTCGGGACGCTGTGCTACCATCAGCAGTCCCTTTTCGTATTTAGAGTAAAGGAGCATCAGATGGCGTAGCTGCTCGGCATACCTATTGAACTGATATTGAAAAAGGGCGCGATAGAGAACAATCTGTACGGCATGGCTCTCACGAACACGCGGCACATCGGGGTCGTAGCCAGGTGTATTGTAGCCCACAAACTCCCCTTTACCCGATTTCTGCTCAACGATGGTCAAAGCACCATCTCTCTC
This sequence comes from Bacteroidaceae bacterium, assembly GCA_963588695.1. Lineage (GTDB taxonomy): Bacteria > Bacteroidota > Bacteroidia > Bacteroidales > Bacteroidaceae > Prevotella. Next base: position 4,154 of record CAVAIX010000024.1, read on the forward strand.
GTAAAGCATATCAAGACGGCCTTGTATACCCAACACATCGCTGAAGAAAGAGGGCTCAAGCATGACATCACTGTCCTCGTAGCCACCGAGAATCCGCGGCAAGTCGTGGCCTATCAGCTGGTCGATGTTCCTTTTCTGCACCGCCGCATCATTCACGAACTCGTGGAAGTGTCTTCGGACTTCATCACAAGCAATCAGCGTCAGCACATTGTCCTTGACATATTCCTGAACACTCTCCTCCACCGACACCGATCGTCCATGCACCACATCGTCAAGCATACGCCCTGCCAAGTTTCCCAAATGGATGGCAAGCGTATTGGCCTGCGGTTTTATCTTGTTGACCAAATGAACCGCAGCCGACTCAGCGTAAGTAGTGAAACAGGCCGCGATACTGGTGACATTGACCAAGTAGTCGGGTTCGAGAATGATGAGTTCTGGACAACAATATTCGCCGCGATCGTCCTTACGTGGGCGCACCAAGTTGAGCTGCGCACCCTGCCACAGCACATCGGACAGATAGCTCCAGTCCGATTGTCCGTCACGTGTAAGAATTTTATTCTCGCTGCCATAGCAGACCTGCAGGGTTGTGTTGTTCACCTCCTCGGTCGCCCAGATGAAGTTGTCGTCCCAATGTTCCACGACAACACGCACCACCTGCTCGTCAAACCTACCCCAGTCCGCCTTTCGATCTGCCACGGGGAAATACCGTTTCAACGACTCTGGCAGCGGTTGTTTACCCAGCACATGATAGACTAACAGTGCTGTAGCCTTGAGATGATGGGGAAAGAAGGTCACAAGTTCAGACTCGTCCAGCAAGCTTTTTCGGTTATACTCAGGAAATAGTTCCTTACGTGTCCGTTGTATGAGCGAGGCGACCCGATACGGAATCTGATAGGTCTTGATGCAATAATCCAGTTTAACGAATGTGCCCACAAAGGCTATCCTGCAGTCGGCAACACCCTGTTCTACAACCCGATGGAACACGTCTCTGAGAATGTCATAGCGCACGGCCATGTCCAACGCATCGTCGCAAGCTTGTTCCAACTGGCTATAGAAGTCCTCCTTATAATCCATCACTGTCCCTTGTATTCTATCCATATCTCCTACAAAGGTAGTGCAAACCGATCGAAAAACCAAATTTATAATACCACAATTATGGTATGCAAAATGCCCCATATAGGGTATTTCCAGCATCAAACTTTCGGTGTACCTTTGCAACGACAAAAATAAATGTATCATACGAGAAAGAAAAACGAACCGTTTACCCATTAAAAACAGTAGATTATGAACCCAAAGAAACTCCATTTCGAAACGCTCCAACTGCACGTTGGACAGGAACAACCAGATCCCGCCACCGATGCGCGCGCCGTGCCTATCTATCAGACCACCTCATACGTGTTCCGCAACTCCCAACACGCCGCAGACCGCTTTGGTCTACGTGATGCAGGAAACATCTACGGTCGACTGACCAACTCTACTCAGGGTGTGTTTGAAGACCGTGTAGCAGCACTGGAAGGCGGTGTAGCCGGACTGGCTGTGGCCAGTGGCGCGGCTGCCGTGACCTACGCCTTACAAAACATCTTGCAGAACGGTGACCACGTTGTAGCTGCCGACAACCTCTACGGTGGCTCCTTCAACCTCATCACACATACGCTCTCCACGCAAGGCATCAGCAACACCATCGTCAACGTCAACGATCTTGAAGCCCTTGAATCCGCCATCCAGCCCAACACGAAGGCCATCTATGCCGAGACCTTTGGAAATCCCAATGCCGATGTCACCAATATCGAGGGCGTGGCCGAAGTGGCTCATCGCCACCATATTCCATTCATCATCGACAACACCTTCGGCACGCCCTATCTGATCCGTCCCATCGAACACGGAGCAGACATCGTCGTCCACTCCGCCACGAAATTCATCGGCGGCCACGGTTCCAGCTTGGGCGGTGTCATCGTGGACGGTGGAACATTCGACTGGAAAGCCAATGCCGACAAATTCCCCACACTGGCCAAACCAGATCCTTCCTACCATGGTGCCATCTTTGCCGATGTGGCTGGAGCAGCCGCCTTCGTGACGCGCATCCGTGCCGTCATCCTGCGCGACACTGGTGCTACCATATCGCCCTTCAACGCCTTCATCCTGTTGCAGGGACTGGAGACCTTGAGCCTGCGCGTGGAACGCCATGTAGAGAATGCGCTGAAAGTGGTAGATTTCCTCAGTCGTCATCCCAAGGTGAGCAAGGTCAACCATCCTTCTCTGCCCACCCATCCCGACCATGCACTCTACACCCGTTATTTCCCCAACGGCGGTGGTAGTATCTTCACCTTTGAGATCAAGGGCGACGAGAGCGATGCCTGGAAATTTATCGACTCACTGCAGATATTCTCCTTACTGGCTAATGTAGCCGACGTGAAGAGTCTGGTCATCCATCCCTACACCACCACCCACTCTCAGATGTCCCCCGAGGAACTGGCTCAGCAGCACATCACACCCAGCACCGTCCGTCTGAGCATCGGCACGGAACACATCGACGACATCATCGACGACCTCTCACAGGCATTGGACAAGATTTAATCTTCATATCTAAAAACAATAACACTATGGCAAAGATTGCAAAACAACTGACCGAACTGATTGGCCACACCCCACTGCTTGAGCTTACGAAGTACTCGGCATCGAAAGGCCTGAAGAAACCCATCATCGCCAAGGTTGAGTTCTTTAATCCTGGTGGTAGTGTCAAAGACCGCATCGCGCTGGCCATGATAGAAGATGCCGAACAGAAAGGCATCCTACAACCTGGTGCCACCATCATCGAACCAACCAGCGGCAACACTGGTGTGGGACTGGCTTTGGTCTCGGCAGTGAAAGGCTACAAACTGATTCTCACCATGCCCGAAACCATGAGCATCGAACGCCGTAACCTGGTGAAGGCATACGGAGCAGAAGTGAGACTGACCAGCGGAAAAGACGGTATGGCGGGAGCCATCAAGGCCGCAGAACAGCTGCGCGACAGCATCCCAGGAAGTGTCATCCTTCAGCAGTTCGAAAACCCCGCCAACCCAGCGCGCCATTATGCTACGACTGGACCAGAAATCTGGCAGGACACCGACGGCAAAGTAGACATCTTCGTGGCTGGCGTAGGCACAGGCGGCACGGTCAGCGGCATTGCCAAATACCTCAAGGAGCAGAATCCAGCAGTGAAGGTGGTAGCTGTCGAACCACTCTCTTCTCCCGTACTCAACGGCGGACAGAGCGGTCCACACAAGATTCAGGGCATCGGTGCAGGTTTCATTCCGAAGACCTACGACGGGTCACTGATTGACGAGGTGCTTGACATCGACAACGACGATGCCATACGCACAGGTCGCGAACTGGCTCAACAGGATGGTTTGCTGGTGGGAATCTCTTCGGGAGCTGCTGCCTATGCCGCTGTACTACTCGCTCAGCGACCGGAGAATGCGAACAAGACCATCGTCACGCTACTGCCCGACACGGGTGAGCGTTACCTTTCAACGGTACTCTATGCCTTTGACGAATATCCCCTGTAAGACACAACAGCAGGGAAGTTCGGGTCATTTCCCCAAGAACTTCCCGCTGATATAACTGTTTAATTTGTCCCGGTAGCTGTCGCCTATCGGGACATCTTTTCCGTTGTCCAGTACGATCCTGCTCCGATTGATTTCCGTGATATGGTGCAGGTTGACCATATACGACTTATGTACACGCATGAAGTCGAAACCAGATAGCCGCTCCTCCATCTTTTTCATACTCAGCAACACCGTCACGGGTCTATTGGATTGAGAGAGATGGATGCGCAGGTATTCCGCCATTCCTTCCACATAGACCATGTCGCACACAAGGATGCGCACCACCTTGTATTCTGTCTTCAGAAAAATCGCATCGTCCTTATCCACCGATGCTACGCTGGCCGTATGCAACAGGTCATACTGCCGTTTCACCTTGTCGGCAGCCCGCAGAACATCGCCCATACCGAACGGCTTCAACAGGTAGTCGATGGCCTCAATCTTAAACCCCTCCAAGGCAAACTCCTGATAGGCTGTCGTGATGACTACAAGCGGTGGGTCTTGCAATGACTTGACAAAGTCCAGCCCATTGAGGTCAGGCATATTGATGTCAATAAAAATGGCGTCAATTTCTTGTTCATCCAAAAGTGGAATAGCTTCCAGTGCACTCTGACAACTGCCTACCACCTCGAAGAATGGTACCTTTTCCAGGTATGCCGTCAATTGCTGAAGGGCAAGCGGCTCGTCATCTATCGCTAAGCATCTAATCATAGTTTCTTGAAATTATGGGTTATCGGAAACCGCAACACAAGGCGATATTCCCGATCGGTTACTTCGGTATGGAGTGTATAGTTATTACCATAGATGAGTTGCAGGCGTTTGACTGCATTCTGCAGTCCCACGCCGCCGTGGCCGTCCTCTTGCTCAGGTTTTCGACTGTTGTTGCAACGGAATACAATCTCTTGCGACGCTTCGTCCACACTGGTGTCTACCTCGATAAACGACTCCTGCCGGTAGCTCACTCCGTGCTTGAAAGCATTCTCAACGAAGGTCGTAAAGAGCAGCAACGGCACCTGCACATCTGGCACGTCCGTGGGTTGCGTCACCGTAATCCTCACCTTGTCCGTATAGCGGATTCGCATCAAGTCCACATAATGCCCGATGAAGTCCAGTTCTTTCTGCAGCGGTGCCATCGTTCGGTCTCCCTCGTAAAGCACATAGCGCATCAACTTAGAGAGCACCTCTATGGTATATTTCGCCTGTTCTGGATTGATGTCTACGAGGGCATGGATGTTGTTGAGCGTGTTCATGAAGAAATGAGGACTAATCTGGTATTTCAGATATTCCAACTGCCGATTCAAGTTCTCTCGTTCTAACTCCTTCATCCGTTTTCGGTCGTCCAGCGACTTGAAATAATACTTAATTCCGATGTTGAGTCCAACCAACAGACAGACGATGACGAAGGCTACCGTATCCTTTCCGCCGAACGCACTCGGTGGGTCTTCGTGTTTCATCTTCTTTTCTTCCTTCGGCAATGCTGGAGGCACCCTGTCGTCTGCCATCGGTATTCTGCCGTCTCTCGCAGGCAATGGTGGACGTTCCATCATCTGCCCTTCTACGCGAGGTTTCGGCGGACGGCGCGCTTCAGGTCCACGGGGGGGAGCCACCATCTGATAGGCCATGAAGGCCACAACCAACAGAGAGGTCAGAATGCCATACAGCCAACTGCGGTCACGGTAAACGAGCTGCGGAGCAATCAGGAAATTGTGGATACAGAAGGCCACTAAAAACATTGAGAGCAGCCCCCAGGCACTGAACAGCCCCTGCCAGTCGAACGCATCGGCCTGTGAGCTGACCTTTCCGACATAGATAGACAGTGCCGATGCGGCGTACAGCATGCTCCACAGCACCAGATAGAGCGTCAGTTCCGACTTTTTCTGCCCGTACATCATCTTTCTTGCCAACGCGTTTAGAACTTGTACTTATAACCAATGCCCAACACGTGAACATCCAAGTCGTCGTCATCGTTCACGCGCAAGTCCTGATAGCGGTAGTAGACTTTCAGACTGTGTCGCTTGGACAGCGAGATATCAGTACCCAAGGTGTAGCGAGTTTTCTGAAGTCCACCCTCTCCATGGTACATCTCCATACTGCCGAAGGGTTTGAACGGCGATTTTCCGATGTTATAAGCCATTTGGAAACGCGAGCGCAACAGGTGTTGACTCTTGCTCTTCACATCCTCCCACTCCTCGGTGTCGGTGTCATACTTCTTTTCGGATGCCTTAGGACGATATGTGTACTGATACATCTCGCGAAGCGACAAGTCCAGTTTTCCCAAACTATAGCTACCCGTGAGACCCGTCATGAAGCGATGGCGCGGCCACCAGTAAGCGGGCGTAATCTTGTTTACGGAACCGTCCTTCTTGTGGTAGGTTACTTTTTCCGGACGGTTATCATATAGGAAATTATAGCCGATGGTCCATTTCAGAAACTTCCATGGTTTGTAACCCGCTTCGATGCTTACATTGTAGCGATCCATAGTCTTGGAGTTGTCACGGGTGCGCAGTCCCAGTTCTCCAGCTACGCTCCACTGCTTACTGAGCTTCTTGTCTGCCCCAACAGTCGTCCAAATGCCAAAGTCAGACTGCTGGGCGTAGCCAACCGTGACAAACAGCCCCATCAGGGCTACGAGAACGCAGGTGCGCTGCATCATACACATCTCCTCCCTATTCACTTTCAGCAGGTTGCCGATCGTCGACAGCCCGTTGCCCCGATAGTAGATTTTCAGCACGGCCATGTCGCGAAGGAAATCAATGCCGCCCACCTCCACGCACACGATATCCAGTCCTGTGCGGTTCTGCAGGTCACTAATCAGTTGCTGGCGGTTCTCAGGCTTGATGAGTTCTATGCGGTCATACTGCACCAGCTTGGTGGCCATGCTTCCCTTCACTTTGATGCGCTCGAACGCGGCAATAGCACCGACGAACAACAGGTTCATGAGAGCCACCTCCCCCATGGTCGGCACTGAAGCCAGCGCGTTGACCACCGACAGGGCAATGATAACGAAGAGATACGTCATCTCGCGCACGGGCATGGATTCCGTACGGTATCGGATGATGCCGAAGATGGCAAACAGTCCGAGGGCAAAGCCGATGTGTATCTTCACGCCACCAAGCAGATAAATAAGGAAGAAAACGCTGACACTGATGAGCATAAACGTGAAGTAATAGTCGCGACGGCGACTCTTGGGGAAGTAGAGGAAATGGACGATGAACCACACCACAACGGTATTGATGGCAAACTCCGCCAACATCAACAGGATGTCTTCAAGGTTGAAGGTAAGAAATGATTGCATATTGATTTTGGTATATGTTTGGTAACTGTTTCTTCTGTCTACGACGAGACGTTGTCTGCATTAATCTTCATGATCTGTCTCACGCGTTGCTTCATCCGGTTCTTCTGTAAGGAGGGGTTGGTGAGTGCCTCTCCCATGCAATATTTGCTGAAACCGCAGGGATGTATTCGAAGTTCGCGGAGCATATTCAGTATTGGCGATGGTTGCCGCCCGTCACGTTTCAGCTCGATGATAGCAATGTTGCCCAGTGCCACCCGTTCCTGTGTCGTGATATTGACGAACGCCAGATCGGTATCGATGGTGAGTCGTTCCGTCTTGTCGCGGTTGACGAGTGTGATGCGGTGGAAACTGTTGGCCATCTTCGCACCAAGGCGCTGCGGTTCTACCGCTATCCGCTGGCGCAGAAAGTCGTCCGCTGTTCCACTATGCAGGTTGACAGCTGGGATGCGACTCTTGTGGGTCTTTCCGTGGTTGTCCTTCGTCTTGACCTCTAAATAGCTCATGTCACTGTCCACATAGGATCGGATGCGCACCTTCTGTCGGTTGGCGTGTCCATCGTGGTGAGCCTGATAGAACTGATAGTCGTCCGTATCGAAATACACCGTGGTATAGGACATATTACGTTTGCCGTCAATCTCTTGGATGCGGTACTCACCTTCGGCGGCCTGCAGGAGTTGCCAGAGCCGACCGACCGAAGTGACAAACTTCGTGTCGGTGCGGTTCATGAGCCGTATGGACGACATCTCATCCAGCGAAATCGGGTCAAAGCGTGAAATGACTTCATTCATGTGCGTCAAGATTTTAGTTCGTCTACCATCCGCCAGGACGGCCACCACCTCCAGGTTGGCCTCCACCTCCAGGTTGGTTGCCACCACCGCCCTGACCACCGCTGTAGTTGTACGAGGTCACCATGGACGAGAGAGTGATGCTGGCCAACTGGGTGCCACCGCTGACTGTCGCACCAGCGCAGTAGCCGCAGAAATTCGTGCTACTCTCCACCGCAGCACCGGAAGTGAGGGTGTAGGTGCTCCCCTTAGTCATGCCAGGTGCACTGACCACAAGGGTGTAGCCCTGCGTGGAGTAGTCGCGCGGCACGTTGAAGGCGAGAATGTTCGTGCCGTCAGCACTGGCCAGCGTCAGATACTGTCCAGCGGAGATGCTGCTGCCGCCGAACACGAGGACGGGCTGCGAGGTGGCACTCGTTGTGGGCGTAGAGGTGGTGCCACCAATGCCTATCAGCGTCCCACCCGTCACTGCAAACGTGTTTTCATCGCAGTCGAAGCCACCCTCTGGCACGGTGGTGCCACTGGCAATAACCACGCCGCCACTGATGGTCAGTGTCGCGTTGGAGTCGATACCGTCATTATTGGTGCCCATGGCGAAAACCTGTCCACCACTGATGGTCATGGCCGCCGACGAGTTGATGCCGTCGTCGTAGCAGTAGGCCATAATCGTTCCACCCGAGATATCCATGGTGCTCTTGCTTTCAATGCCTTCCGAGCCTTCGCCGCCCGTGCAGCGCACCATGATGGTGCCACCGTTTAGGTACATCGCCTCGTCGCTCTTGATACCCTTAGCTGAGGTATCGAGACTGCCGTAGGTATATTGTTTTCCTGTGGTAATCAGCTTGATAGTACCGTCGTTGACGGTCAGCGTTTGGTCGGTACTGATGCCTTTGCCGCCAGCTCCTGTGCTCTTGCAGAGCAGCTGACCACCGTTCATCACGAAGATGCTGTCCGCCTTCACACCAGCGCATCCGCTCACGTCCTGCTCGTCAGAGTCGTACTCTCCCGTGCCTGTAGTGATGGCTGTGGTTCTACCGCCGTCTATCTGCACCAGACCGTCACTGCTCAAACCCTTGCTGGCGGCGGCAGATACCTCCACGTTGAGGACACCACCTTTTATATATAGGGCATCGTTGGCCTTGATGGCGTTGCCAGCCGTGGCCTTCACATAGACATTGTTGCCGGGACGGAACAGGATGTAGTCATCACTGCGGATGCCTGCCTTGCAGTTGCCATACACGTTGAGCGTGCCTTTGCCAGAGAAGAGCATCTTGCCCTCACTGAAGAAGCAGGCCTTCATATCCTCATCGTCGGTAGCATCACTATACTTGGTACCATCGGTAAGCGTATTCTCCGTTCCATCGGCAAGGACGATGTAGCCGCGCTTCTTACTTTGGATGTTGATGGCTGCACCATCCGGATTGGTGATGTTCACCCCGTTCAACTTCAACTCAAACTTCTTATCACTGTAAATCTTGAGGAAACCGTCAGTAGTTGTCCCACTCACCGTGTAGCAGACGTTCTTGACCGAAGAGTTTACAACAACATCAGCACCACTCACTGTGACCGTCACACCGTCCACACTTCCAGAAACGGAGGCCGAAGAGCCGCTGAAGGCGATGCTCACCTCACTGGTGAAGGTGTTGTTTTCGATATAGTCCTCCGCCTCGTCGCCGTCGGTAGGAATAGTCTCTGTCTCTTCCAGTGCCGTTTTGTCAATAGCAATGTCGAAGGACTTGAGGTCGCCGATAAAACCATCATACGTCGTGACGGTGCCAGAACTGCCTCCATCAGAACTTCCATTGTCGGTATTTCCGTTGTTGTAGTCTTCGTCGTCGAACAAGTCCGGATCAGAAACACATCCCCATGTGACCATGGCGACGAGCAGGAACAGCACGCCTTGTGCCGTATGCCTGAATACTGTCAATCGCTTCATAACTTTCAGATTTTTATGTTCTACAGGATTAAAATTCTGTTGCAAAGGTAATCAATCTGTCCGACACGTGCAACTTTATTCAATGAACAGGGCTATTCTTTCAACATTCGGGAGCTGCCATAGTGTTTTTTCGGGAAGAAACCAATTCTTAACGGCTGGAATTTGCCGGTTCGCTCGAAAAACCGTACTTTTGCACTCGGAAACAGACAACAACACAAACAAGGAGGAACGAATGAAGATCACCAACGAGACAGGACTGGTACTGGAAGGCGGCGGAATGCGCGGTGTGTTCACCTGTGGCGTACTGGATGCCTTTATGAAGTACGAGGTGTGGTTCCCCTACGTGGTGGCCGTATCGGCTGGGGCGTGCAACGGCCTGTCATACATGAGTCGTCAGGCACGCCGTGCACGCTACTCCAACATCGACATGCTGAAGAAGTACGGTTACATCTCGCTCAAGAACCTGATACTGGATGGTTCCATCTTCGACACGGAACTGCTGTACGACCGTTTCCCCAACGAGCTGCTGCCCTACGACTATGATGCTTATAGCCGCAATCCTGCCGTGTTTGAGGCTGTCACAACGAATTGCAGAACGGGCCGCGCTGAGTATCTCTCCGAGCGCTACGACCGCAAACGACTCATCCAGATTGTCAAGGCCAGCTCGTCGCTGCCCTTCGTGGCACAGGTGACCGAGGTGGACGGGATTCCCATGCTCGACGGAGGCATCGTGGACAGCATCCCCATCGTGCGCTCCATGGACACGGGGCACACGGAGAATGTGGTGGTGCTGACACGCAACCGGGGCTACCGTTCGTCGGAACGTGACCTAAGGATGCCGCATTTCGTCTATCCGCACTACCCTCGCCTGCGCGTGGCATTGAGCCACCGTGTGGCGGAGTACAACCGTCAGTTGGAGTTGATAGAACGGATGGAGGACTGGGGCGAAATCATGGTCATCCGCCCAGAGCGCCCCATGGAGGTTGGTCGCGTGACGCGCGACATCGAGAAGTTGGAACGTCTCTATGAGGAGGGCTTCGTACTCGGCGAACGCTTCATTCACCAACAGCAGTTAGGGTAGCATTATTCGCCCAACAGGTCTGGACGGAGACGTCGAGTGCGCTCCAACGCCTGTTCCAGTTCCCATTCCCGAATCTTGGCCTCGTTGCCACTCAACAGGATGTCGGGCACTTTCCACCCTTTGTAGTCGGCTGGTCGGGTATAGATGGGGGCGGCCAACAGGTCGTCTTGGAAACAGTCGGATAGTGCACTCTGTTCGTCGCCAATCACACCGGGCACCACGCGCACCACGGCATCGGCAATGATGGCGGCAGCCAACTCTCCACCCGTCAATACGTAGTCACCAATGGATATCTCGCGCGTGATGAGGTGGTCGCGCACGCGCTGGTCAATACCCTTGTAGTGACCACAAAGGATAATCAGGTTGCCCTTCATCGACAGGTCGTTGGCCACGTGCTGGTTGAACGGCTCGCCGTCGGGCGAGGTGAAGATGACCTCGTCGTAGTCGCGTTCCGCCTTCAAGGCCGTGATGCAGCGATCAATGGGTTCGCACTGCATGACCATCCCTGCCGAACCGCCATAGGGATAGTCGTCCACGCGCCGCCACTTGTCCAGGGTGTAGTCGCGCAGGTTGTGCAGGCGGATTTCTGCCAGTCCTTTCTTCTCGGCACGCGCTAAAATACTCTCGTGGACAAAGCCCTCTATCATCTCGGGCAATACGCTGATAATGTCGATTCTCATAGCTCTTCGGGGTTATCTTCTCGTTGATGTTCTGTTGTCGATGATTTCATAGTCGCCATATTGCCGCTGAGGGAATACAAAAGTTTGGTCACTGACGTCTCCTGTCTTGAAATTGGAAATCTTGATGGTGGTATGGAAGAAACCTACCTTCACACGGATGCTGAGTGGATAACGTGTGTGGTGGTCGAGAAGCACCGCGGCCTCCTTGATGCCCTTCACGCCCTTCTTGGCCTTCAGCGTGATGACGTAGCCCCGCTTGTCGTTGGCGATGTGGTAGGTATAGTTGTCGGGCAGGAAGGTGAACTTGGACGCATACTTGTCGCGCGACTTGTCGTCGGCATCGTATATCGTAACGGTTTTCTTCTTCCGGTCCACACGGGTGTAGGTCGCCGCGTTGACCCATGCCATGTAGCGCTCTTCCACATACTTGCTTTTCTTTCCCTTGGTCCAAATGGTGCCCTGGGTCTTGTAGAGCCCGATGATGTTGACGCTGTAGGTCAGCCGTGAACCCTGCGGGCCGTAAACTTTCTGGTAGGCTTCGTCAAACATTCGTCGTGCCTGCCGTGCATTGGGGGTCTCCTGTGCATGCAGTCCGATGGCGAACACCATACACAGGAGCATAAGACAGTACTTGTTCATTTCCTGAAGCGTTCGGACTGCTGGCGAATCAGTTCCACGTCGTCGAAATAGTTGATCTGCATGGCGGAGCGCACCTCGTCCATGGTCTGTGCGGCCACCTCGCGAGCCTGCTCCGTCCCTTTCTTCAAGATATTGTAGATTTCGGGAATATCCTGTTCGAACTCGTGGCGGCGCTGACGGATGGGTTCCATGAACTTGTTAAGCACGCTGTTGAGGAATTTCTTGGTCAGACCGTCACCGATACCGCCCTTCACATACGCGGCCTTCAACTCCTCCAAATTACTGTACTCAGGCCAGAACTCGGCAAAGTCGGCGTCAGTGCTGAAGGCTTCGAGGTAGGTGAAGACGGCGTTGCCCTCTAAGTGCCCTGGCTCGTCCATGCTCATGCGCGCCTCACCATTCGACATCTTCTTCACCTTCTTCCACACCTCGGCGGCAGAATCGCTCAGATAGATGCAGTTGCCCAGCGACTTCGACATCTTCTCCTTACCGTCCGTGCCAGGCAGACGGCGCGCCGTGGCGTTCTCGGGCAGCATGATTTCTGGCTCCACCAGTACGGGAGCGTAGGTCTGGTTGAAACGGCGCACCAGCTCGCGGGTCACCTCTAACATGGGTTCCTGGTCCTCGCCAGCTGGCACGGTCGTGGCCTTGAAAAGGGTGATGTCGGCAGCCTGACTGACAGGATAGCAGAAGAAACCCAAGGGGATGTTGGCCTCGAAATTGCGCATCTTGATTTCGGTCTTCACGGTCGGATTGCGCTGCACGCGACTCACACTGATGAGGTTCATCAGGTAGGTGGTCAACTCGGCCAGTTCAGGTATCTGGCTCTGTATGAACAGGGTGCATTTCGCGGGGTCAAGACCAGCGGAGAGGTAGTCGAGAGCCACCTCGATGATGTTCTGCCGAATCTTCTCTGGGTTGTCGGCATTGTCAGTGAGTGCCTGGACATCGGCCATAAACACGAACATCCGGTCGAAGTCTCCTTCGTTCTGTAGTTCCACGCGCCTGCGCAGGGAACCTACGTAGTGTCCCAGATGCAGTTTTCCAGTTGGGCGGTCGCCCGTCAGTATAATTTTTCCCATAATTGCTTTCTCTAATCTGTGAAATGAAAGCACAAAGGTACGGCTTTTTCGGGAAAATACAAAAAAAATCCGTACCTTTGCACGAAATAATCACTAAAAGAAAAACATTTGCAAATGAAAACCACCATCAACCGACACATCGTCACATCGGCCATGGCAACGGCTGTCGCCATGATCTTCACCGTCCCTGCCGGGGCACAGAACACTGGAGGCATCTCCGAACAGATGCTGCAACAACTCGAACAGCAACATCAGAAGAACCCGTCGAACCGTGCGCTGCAGAACGCCGTGGCTGCCAACGCCATCGACGGTCTGGCCGCCAACTGGACCAATGCTGGCGACCTCGACACGTTCTTCAGCGTGGAGACACCCAGCCAAGCCATCACCGACCAGAAACAGAGCGGACGCTGCTGGATGTTCAGCGGCTTCAACGTGCTGCGCGGCAACTTTGCCAAGCGCACCGACTCGCTGACCGTCTCGCTCTCACAGAGCTACTTGTTCTTCTACGACCAGCTCGAGAAGTCGAATCTCATGCTCCAGGGTGTGATTGACACGGCCAAGAAACCCTTCGAAGACCAACGCGTACAGTTCTTCTTCCGCAGTCCCATCGGCGATGGTGGCACGTTCTGCGGCGTGGCTGACCTGGCTGAGAAGTACGGACTCGTCCCCAGCAACGTGCAACCCGAGCGTTTCTCTGCGGAAAGCACATCGCGGATGGCCGCCATCCTCAAGTCGAAGCTACGGGAACACGGTCTGAAACTGCGCCAGATGGTGGCAGACGGAAAGAAGACGGCTGAGGTGCAGAAGGCTAAAACCGCCGCACTCGCTGAGGTCTACAACATCCTCGCACTGGCACTCGGCGAACCCGTCAAGGCGTTCGACTATGCTTTCAAGGATAAGGACGGACGCGCCCAGACGCCCGTCAAACACTACACCCCGAAAACGTTCTATGACGAGGTGATCGGAGGCCCCATCAACGGTACGTTCATCATGGTGATGAACGACCCGCGCCGCCCCTACTACAAGACCTATGAGGTGGAATACGACCGCCACACCTACGACGGACACAACTGGAAATACCTCAACCTGCCGATGG
>CAVAIX010000025.1:0-5358 GCA_963588695.1 Bacteroidaceae bacterium
GTCTTGCCGCCCTCGCATATCTTTACCTTGATGCGTGCCCTACCGTTGGATGCCTCATTTTTAGGGCAGCGATGCGAGCTTCCCGTTCCTTCACATACTGTGGCGACAGTCGGATGGCCTCGTCCAGCCTGTTGCATAGGGAGTCTAAGTCGGGTGCTGCCGCTGCCACTTGTGCAAACAGCAGTAAACCGATTTGTAGACACAAGCTACAAAGAATGTTTTTTATACGTTGATACATGGGAGTAGTCCTATTTTGACATTACACAAATTTTTCTGCAAAGATAGTAAAAATTCTGCATTATTGCGTACTTTTGCAGCTGAATTATGGCTGGTCTGTATCTGCATATCCCGTTTTGTAAGAGTCGTTGCATCTACTGCGGCTTCTATTCTACCGTGAACCTCGAATGGCGACGGCAGTATGTGGATGCGCTTTGTCGGGAGATGGAGTTGCGCCCTTCGGAAGAGCCGCTGACGACCATCTATTTGGGTGGAGGAACGCCCAGCCAGCTCGGCGTGAGCCTGTTGCGCCGCCTCTTCGAACAGATTTATAAGGTGTATCGACTGGACTTGGAGGAGGTGACCATCGAGTGTAACCCCGACGATGTGACGGACACGCTGGCTCGTGGCTTGAAGGAACAGGGTGTCAACCGCATCAGCATGGGGGTGCAGACGTTCGATGACCAGCGCCTGCTGTTTCTCCACCGCCGCCACAAGGCTTGCCAGGTGTCGAAGGCTGTCAGCTGTCTGCGGCGCGCAGGGTTCGACAATATTAGTATCGATCTCATCTACGGCTTTCCGCAACAGACGGAGGCGCAGTGGCTCAGCGACATCCAGTCTGCTCTTAGCCTCGGGGTGGAACACTTCTCGGCCTACGCACTGAGCTACGAGGAGGGTACTGCGCTCTATAGGATGAGGCAGACGGGCGCGGTGAAGGAACTGGACGAGGAGTGTTCCAGACGGATGTATGAAGAGCTCATGGACAGGATGGCCGAGGCGGGTTATGAGCACTATGAAATCAGCAATTTCGCGCGCCTAGGGCGTTACTCGCGCCACAATAGTAGTTACTGGCAGGAAGTGCCCTACATCGGACTGGGAGCTGCGGCTCACTCTTACAATCGGAGGGAACGCAGCTGGAACGTATCGGACATACGCCGCTACATGGACAGCATCGCAGCAGGAAGACTCCCCGTGGCGGGGAGGGAAACCATCGAAGGGGCTACGCGCTACAACGACCGCGTCACCGTGGCTCTGCGCACACGGGAGGGACTTGACCTCGACACCCTGGAGCCTTTCTATCGGGCGTTCTGTCTGAAGGAGGCGAAGCCTTTTCTTGACGGAGGGTTGTTAGAACGAAAGGGTAATCAGCTGTGCTTGACGCGCAACGGCATCTTCGTCAGCAACATGGTGATGGCTGACTTGATGTACGTCTGAAGGAACTCTCCGCTTCCCTTGTTCTTACTGGTCGGGGTTCTCCACGTAGCCTCGGTATTCGGGTTCCAGTGCCGACATAACGGCGTCGTAGGCCTGATGCATCGTAGCCTGGATGTTTTGGCTGCCTTGGCCTACGGGATAGATGGGTTGGTGGATGGTGAGTGAGAGCGGATGCCAGGTGGCGAAATGCCAGTCTTTGGTGCGTGGCATGACGCGGAACGAACCATTGATGGTGAGGGGAACAACAGGCAATTGCAGCTCGTCGGCCAGCATGAACGCTCCCTTCTTGAACGTGCCCATGTGTCCAGTGAAGGTGCGCGCACCTTCTGGAAACACCACTACGCTGCAGTTGCCTTGCCGCAGGGTCTCGCGCGCCTTCTCGTAGGTGGCCTTCACGTGGCTCGGACCGCGCTTGTCCACAAAAATCTGGTGCGACTTCCGACAGGCGTAACCTACAAAGGGAATGCGCCCCAACTGGTATTTCATCATCCACTTGAAGTTGCGACCGAGGTAGCCGTAGATGAGGAAGATGTCGAACGCGCCTTGATGGTTGGCTACGAAGACGTAGGACTGGTTGGATTCCAGGTGTTCGCGTCCCTTCACATGGATGGGCAGCAGGAAGGTGCGAGCAATGACCTTAGCCCACCAGCGTCCAGGCCAATAGCCCCAAAAGTGGCCGTTGCCTAAGGTGCAACCGACGCCCACGAGGAAGGCTGTCCAGATGGTCATCAGAACCGTGACGGGAACCGCCACGCAGATTTGGTAGATGCGGTAAAGGGTCTTCATAGGTTTCATAGGTTCGTGTTCGGAAATGTTCTTTACGGCCTTGTGCGCCTCTCGCTGATCCGTCTCATCGGAACAGGATGGCTTCTCCCGTGTAGTTCGTGTCCACCTGTCCATTGGCATAGACCGTATGGCCGTTGCAGAGGGTGCGCTCCACCTGCCACAGGTAGGTGTGGCCTTCCATGGGACTCCAGCCGCACTTGCTTTGGATGCACTCGCGAGTGACGGTCCAGGCGTGGCCAGGGCGCACTAACACGAGGTCTGCATGATAGCCAGGGCGCAGGAAACCGCGCTGGCGCACCTCGAAGAGCCGGGCAGGCTGGTGACACATCAGCTCGACCAGCCGCTCAAGGGTCAGCACGCCTTGGCTGACCAGTTCGAGCATAGTGACCAGTGAGAACTGCACCATGGGCATTCCGCTGGCCGCGCGCAGGCAGCCGCCCTCTTTCTGACTCAGCAGGTGGGGCGCATGGTCTGTGGCAACGGTAGTGATGCGCCCGTCGGTCAGTGCCTGTTGCAGTGCCTCGCGGTCTCCTGCAGTCTTGATGGCGGGGTTGCACTTGATGCGTGTGCCGAGCGCGTTATAGTCGCGGTCGCAGAAATAGAGGTGCGACACGGTGGCTTCGGCGGTGATATTGGGAAAGGCCGCTGGGTCGATGAGGGTGAGTTCTCGGGCGGTGGAGAGGTGGGCAATGTGGAGCCGTGTGCCGTACTGTCGGGCAAGGCTGACGGCCAAACAGGTGCTCTCGTAGCAGGCTTCTGCACTGCGTATCTCGGGATGGTGGGTCACCTTCGGGTCGGGACCGTAGAGACGTTGGGCTTCGGCACTGTTGCGCTCGATGATTTGGGTGTCTTCGCAGTGAGCCATCAGTGGCAATGGTGTTTCGGCGAAGAGGTGCTCCAGCGTCTCGCGTCGGTCTACCAACATATTGCCAGTGGAGGAACCCATGAAGAGTTTAATGCCTGGTATGCGGTGTGGATCAAGGGCAGCGAAGGTGTCGAGGTTGTCGTTGGTGGCTCCGTAGAAGAAGCTGTAGTTGACGTGGCTCTCTCGGGCTGCGCGCTGGAACTTGTCGGCGAGTGCCTCGGGTGTGGTGGTCTGCGGCACGGTGTTGGGCATTTCGAAGTAGGAGGTCACACCACCTGCTGCTGCTGCTCGGCTCTCGCTGTCGATGTCGGCCTTGTCGGTGAGTCCCGGCTCGCGGAAGTGTACGTGGCTGTCAATGACTCCTGGCAGTACGTAGCATCCCGAAGCATCGATGCGTTGGTCACACGATGCTTCGGGATGGTGGTCTGTCATTTCGAGGATGCGCCCGTCGACAACGACGATGTCGGCTTGGAAGATGCGCCCTTCGTTGACGATGGTTCCTCCGGAAATGATGGTTTTCATACTGTTACTTTTGTGGCACAGTGGTCAGCGGAGCCTGTGGCGGCACAGGGGCTGCCGGAGCACTGGGAGTGGTCGAGGTGGTCGGGGCGGTCGGTGTGGTGTCGGTCGTCGACGTGTCTTCCAGTCCGTTCATACGTTGCTCGTTCTCCTGCGCGGTTTTATAGTAGTCCTTTACGTAAGGGTCGTTCTTAAAGGTCGGAGTGGCTTTCGTCATCAGTGCCTCAATCTGTGGGGTGAGGATGGGGTAGCGGTACTGGCTGGTGATCATCATAAACACGCCCGAACCTAATACATTGTCGAAGTTGTCCTCGATGAATTTAGTCACGAGGCGGTCTTCGTCGCTGGCTATCTTGGCGGCTTCGGCGGAGAGCTGCTCGTTGATGGTCTCTTCGTCAATGCCTTCGAGCAACATCTGGCTCTGCTTGTGCGAGAGTTCGTTCATCTGGTTGGACAGACGGTTGTGCTGCTCAATGAACACGTAGAGCGAGTCGTTGAGGGGTGTGCCGCTGACGGTCTGCCTGCCAGCCTCTATCTTCACCACGATGTCGCCCTGTTCCAGTACGATGGGCATTACGCTCTCGTCGTCCATATACAGGCTGGCCATGCGAATGCTGTCCAACGTGCCAGTGAAATGGAACTCGCCGTGTACCACTTCGCAGGAGTCAATACTTTTCAGTTCGCTGTTCTTGACCGTCTTCAGATAGAGTTTGCTGCCGTCAAGTGCAGTGATCGACGACGAACCTTCCACGTGATATGAGTTTGCACACGAGGCGCAGGCTACTGCAATTGCAAGAATATATAGCGTTTTCTTCATAGACAAATCTATTTTCGTGTTGCAAAAGTACTACGATGCGCTGAAAATAGGGAATATTTTTGTGCTATTTAATATATTTGTGCAAATATTTAGAGTTTTTACGATTCCTTTTCCAACTCGTGGGAGATTCGGTAGGTGGTGTAGAGTTGCAGTACGGCTCCTATAAGCACCAATACAATCCAGTTGTTGTGCACATATTGAAGATAGACTAAAAAGTCGAGGCCAAGGAAATTGGAACCATTGGCAATCATCATCAGTGCGGCCAACAGAAACAATACGTCGCTGGTGAGCATGATGCGGCGCAGTCGGCGCACCGTGAAGTTCATCCCCTCGTAGCGTTGCCGCATCTGCATGGCGGCGTACAACAGTGCTCCGGGCGAAAAAACGTAGGCGGCCCACGGTAGCAGGAAAAGGCTGGCACCTGCGCCAGCCACCATCAGCAGCCCTCCAATTAGGAGAAGTCCGCTCTCTATCTTATTCAGTTGTCTCATCTTTCTTATCAAAGGAGTTGTGTTCCCGAGGGTCGTCGCTCAGTACGAAGATGTCCTCGTCGTCAGCCTTCATGAAATAACGCTCGCGAGCAATCCGCCGTATGGCGTTGCTGTTGCTGTCCAGCTGTTGTATCTGCTGCAGGTCACTCTCATAGCGGTCGGTATACTGCCGTACTTCCTCCTTGAGTTGCGCGATGCGTCGCTTGTTGCTGTATAAGTTCCAAAGACTGTTCTCGCCGAAAAAGACCAGCGGCAGCGCTGCAATAAGCGTTACCACTCCGTATTTCAGCCACTTGCGGTGGTAGAGGTTCACCAAAATATGCGTCAGATGTTTCATCGTGGGGACAAAGGTACGATTAAGTGAGAAGAATACAAAATAAATGCCTATTTATTTTGCATTCTCGAACGTGAGTACCTTCGGGCAAAGCCCAATGTACGATTAAGTGAGA
>CAVAIX010000025.1:5426-17923 GCA_963588695.1 Bacteroidaceae bacterium
AAACGTTTTTATTTTTATGGAAGAATATATCGTATCGGCCAGAAAGTACCGCCCTGCTACCTTCGACACGGTAGTGGGACAGCAGGCTCTGACCACCACGCTGAAGAATGCCGTGAAGAGTGGGAAACTGGCTCACGCCTACCTGTTCTGTGGTCCGCGAGGTGTCGGGAAAACCACCTGCGCGCGTATCTTCGCCAAGGCCATCAACTGCCTCTCGCCTACAGCCGACGGCGAGGCTTGTGGACAATGTGAAAGTTGTCAAGCGTTCAACGAACAGCGTTCCTTCAACATTTTCGAGTTAGATGCTGCCTCCAACAACTCCGTGGAGCACATTAAAACGCTCATGGAACAGACGCGCATCCCACCGCAGGTCGGCAAATATAAGGTGTTTATCATCGACGAGGTGCACATGCTCTCGACGCAGGCCTTCAACGCGTTTCTTAAGACACTGGAGGAGCCACCCGCACACGTCATCTTTATTCTAGCCACCACGGAGAAACACAAGATTCTGCCTACCATCCTCAGCCGCTGTCAGATCTACGATTTCGAGCGCATGACCGTGCCCGACACGGTGGCTCATCTGAAGACGGTGGCAGAGAAAGAGGGCATCCAGTATGAGGAGCAAGCACTGGAGGTGATTGCCGAGAAGGCCGACGGCGGAATGCGCGACGCGCTGTCTATCTTCGACCAGGCCGCCTCGTTCTGTCAGGGAAACATCACTTACCAAAAGGTGATAGAGGATCTCAATGTGCTCGACTCGGAATACTACTATAAGATGGTTGACTTCGCCATAGACAACAAGGTGAGCGACATGATGTTGCTCGTCAACCAAATCATCGCGCGAGGCTTCGATGGTGGACTGCTGATAGGCGGACTGGCCAAGCACGTGCGCAACGTGATGATGGCGAAAGATCCACAGACGCTGCCACTGCTCCAGGTCAGCGAGCAGCAGCGCGAGCGACTGCAAGAGCAGGCTAAGCGCTGCGACCAGCGTTTTCTCTATGGTGCACTGCGGCTGATGAACCAGTGTGACATCAACTACCGGCAGTCGTCCAACAAACGTTTGCTCGTGGAACTGACGCTCATTGAGGTAGCGCAGTTGACGCAGCCGGCTGACGAGGTTGGCAGTGGGCGTAGGCCCAGAAGACTGAAAACCCTGTTCAACCGCACGATGCGGCAGCAGCAACAACCCAAGCAGGCTCAACAGGTGGCCTCGGTTGCTGCTCCCACATCCTCCCAGACTGCTCTTGCAGCAGCCACACAGACTGCCGCAGCAGAACCACAAAAGACGACAGCACGCGTTGCCACCTACAACACGGCAGCGCGCCCACGGTTGAAGACCACCGTGGGCTTCTCTTGGAACAACCTTCGACAACAGTCAGCAGCGGAAAACCGCCCCATGGACGAGCCACTGACCGATACTTCTGTAACCCCTGCCCCCGCACAGGAGCAGGCGGACTTCACGCAGGACGACCTGCAGCGTGAATGGATTGCCATGTGCAACCGAATGCCGCAACAGTTCAGTGCCGTAGCCACCAGAATGAGGAATATGACGCCTGTCATTAGCCAGATGCCGCAGGTGGAGGTGGCGGTGGACAATGCTTTGGCACTGGAACAGATGCAGTCCATCAAGGGCAGTATCGTCAACACGCTGAAGCTACGCCTGCACAATAGCCAAATCACACTCACCATCCTTCAGACGGAAGTGGCCAGTCAGGAGCGCGTACTCACCCGGCGAGAGCAGTATGAAGCCATGGAGAAAGAAAATCCCGCAGTCGGCAGGCTGCGGGAACTGTTGAGTCTTGAACTGGCTTGATGCCTGTTCTTTATTCCTTGGTATCATATCAGCGGCATTCCGAGCGACTTACACTCCTCGCGCATGTCGTTAGGCCATATTGAAGCTTGTATCTCACCGATGTGTCCTTTGTGGAGTAATACCATGCAGAGGCGACTCTGACCGATACCGCCACCAATGCTTAGTGGCAACTCTCCCTGTAGGAGCTTTCGGTGGAAATAGAGTTGTTCGCGTGCTTCCTGTCCCTCCAGTTGCAACTGTCGTAACAGCGCATCGCGGTCAACGCGGATGCCCATGGACGACAATTCGAACGAGCGTCCCAATACCGGATACCAAATTAGAATGTCACCGTTCAGTCCTGCTAAACCATTCTCGCCCACCGTCGACCAGTCGTCGTAGTCTGGGGCGCGCCCGTCGTGCTTCTCACCATTGGAGAGTCGACCACCGATGCCGATGACGAAGACGGCACCGTATTTCTCGCAGATAGCGTCCTCGCGCTCTTTGGGCGATTTGTCGGGATACATCTGCAACAGCTCTTCGGCATGGATGAAGGTGATCTTCTCCGGCAGGAATGGGATGATGCAGTCGTAGGTCTCGCACGTCAGATACTCTGTTCGGCGGATGGCCGCATAGATGCGTTCCACCACATCCTTTAAATAGGCGATGGTGCGCTGTTCCTTGCTGATGACGGCCTCCCAGTCCCACTGGTCTACATAGAGTGAGTGCAGGTTATCCAGTTCCTCGTCGGCGCGGATGGCGTTCATATCGGTATAGATACCGAAGCCTGGCTTTATCTTGTACTCCGCCAGCGAGAGGCGTTTCCACTTGGCCAGCGAGTGTACGACCTCGGCCTTCGCGTCGCCTAAATCCTTGACAGGAAACGATACGGCGCGCTCCACACCGTTGAGGTCATCGTTGATGCCGAGTCCCTGCAGCACGAACAGCGGTGCCGTCACGCGGCGTAGCCGAAGCTCGGTAGATAGGTTCTGCTGGAAAAATTCCTTGATGAGTTTGATGCCCTGTTCGGTATGCTTCACGTCGAGCAAAGCCTTGTAGCCCGCAGGTTTGATCAGTCTTGACATAATGTTTTTTTTGTGTTTGTGCTCGCAAAGGTACGCATTTTTTTCGATACTGCCAAATTATTTCCTGCTCAGCGTTACGGGGGATAACTAAAAGCATTAAAAGACAGCCGGACAGGGCATTTGCTCCGTCCGGCTGTTTGTATAGGTTGTCTAAAATGGTGTGACCGGCTGTTTACTCGCCCTGAATGGCGGCTACGCCAGGCAGCACCTTGCCTTCGATGGCTTCCAATAGTGCACCACCGCCAGTGGAGATGTAGGATACCTTATCCGTCAAACCGAACTTGGTGCAGCAGGCTACCGAGTCGCCACCACCGATGAGTGAGAAAGCACCCTCAGCCGTTGCAGCGGCAATAGCATCGCCGATGGCTTTTGAACCAGCTGTGAACTCGTCGCACTCGAAGACGCCGGCAGGACCGTTCCACAGAATGGTCTTGGCACCCTTGATGGCCTCGGCAAACTTCTTCTGAGCCTCGGGACCAGCGTCCAGTCCTTCCATGTTGGCAGGGATGGCGTCAGAGGGATAAACCTCAATCTTGGAACCAGGCTTCACGGTCATGGTGGCAAAGTCGAGGTTGTCGCAGCAGACTGCGTCGGGAGCCATCACCAGCTCCACACCCTTCTCGGCAGCGAGCTTCTCTACGTTGAGGGCCACATCGAGCTTGTCCAGTTCCACGATAGACTGACCAATCTCGCCGCCGTGAGCCTTGGCGAAGGTGTAAGTCATTCCGCCGCAGAGGATGAGTTTGTCGGCCTTGCCTAACAGGTTCTCGATGATACCGATCTTCGACGATACCTTAGAACCACCCATGATGGCTACGAAGGGGCGCTTGATGTTGCCCAAGACAGCGTCAACGGCAGCCACTTCCTTCTCCATGAGCAGACCGAGCATCTTGTTATTTGCATCGAAATAGTCGGCAATGACAGCCGTAGAGGCGTGCTTGCGGTGAGCCGTACCGAAGGCATCCAT
Source organism: Bacteroidaceae bacterium (assembly GCA_963588695.1). GTDB lineage: Bacteria > Bacteroidota > Bacteroidia > Bacteroidales > Bacteroidaceae > Prevotella. Next base: position 9,271 of record CAVAIX010000025.1, read on the forward strand.
CACGTAGCAGTCGGCATAGGAGGCCAGCGTCTTGGCGAACTCCTTCTGCTTGGCTTTCATGGCCTTCTTAGCCTCGTCGTAGGCTGGGTCTTCCTTGTCAATGCCTACGGGCTTGCCTTCCTCTTCGGGATAGTAGCGCAGGTTCTCTAACAGGAGCACCTCACCGGGCTTCAGAGCGGCAGCAGCCTCCTGAGCCTTGGCGCAGTCGGGGGCGAACTTCACTTCGGCAACACCGAGGGCTGCAGCCACGGCATCCTTGATCTGGCCGAGCGACAACTCGGGCTTCACCTTGCCTTTGGGCTTACCCATGTGCGACATGATGATGAGTGCGCCACCCTCGTCGAGGATGAGTTTCAAGGTGGGAACAGCACCGCGGATACGGGTGTCGTCGGTGATCTTACCCTCTTTGAGGGGTACGTTGAAGTCTACACGTACAATGGCTTTCTTGCCGGCAAAGTTGTAATCTTTGATTTTCATAATGCGTAAAAATTATGGTTTATTGTTTCCTATGTTTTCTTATCCGCACGCAAAGTTACAAAAAAAGATGGAACAACGGGCTTATTTTGACCGATAATTTTAGTTTTTTTCAAAGTTCGAGGTGCAGGCGCAGTCCTGTCACGATCCATGCACCAGGTTGCTCCACGTTGCCGTAGTCGACGTAACGGCGCGAGAAGAGGTTGCTGACCTGGGCATAGAGACTGTAGGTCGGCCTGTTCCATGTCAGCCGTGCATCAACGATGTCGTAGGTGCGATAGGGCAGAGTAGTTCCGTCAACGGTGAGGTATGTGCCTGTGCGCCGTTGCAACCGATAGTTAATCAGTAGCAGCCAGTGGGTGGCAGGAGCCACTTGAAGTGTCGCCGTCAGTTTGTGGCGCAGGTATTCTAACTTCGACTGGCTTTGCAGTCCGTGTTCGTTGCCCTTGTCTTGATGGTTGTAGCAATAGGCCACGGACAGGTACGCTTGCGGCCACCGTAGGGCGCGTTCTAAGTCGAGACGTGCGGACAACTCGGTGCCGATGGCGTTGACGCGTGTGAAGTTGACACTCTCCCACACGGGTTCTGCAGCGGTGGGATCGAGTACCCAGTCGATGAGGTTGCGGCTGTGGTGATGATAGACACTGGCTTGGGCGGTCAACACATCGGAGTAGAACTTGACACCGCCCTCTAACGCACACAGTTCCTCGGGTTTGAGGTATTTGTCGGCCTTATGGCCACCCACGCTGTAATAGAGTTCGGTGAACGAGGGCATACGTAGTGATGTGTTGCAACTGGCGTACACCTTCCAGTGGTTGCCCAGCCGTACGCTGGCATCCACGCCAGGGTAGAGTGTGAAGGGCATCTGATTCCAGGTATTCCGGAAGGCCACGAAGCCTGCCGATAGGGTGAACCGCCGCAATAGAATGTTGTGTTCGAGATGGAAACTGAGGTTGCTGCGGTTCAGACCGTAGCGGTAGTGCCCATAGGGGGAGGGAAGTGCCTCGCCAAGGGTGCTGCTGACAATGTCTTCATTGCGGAACTCGGCTCCGAAGGCTGTTCGTCCGAGTGGCGTATCAAACCAACTGTTGAGGCTCAGTCCGAACACATCGGTGCGGTGATGATTAAAGGGTACGGTTGCCTCTGAGTCGCGGATCAGTTCGAAGCGATCCTGACTGCGGTTCCAGTAGACCGAGGGGCGGACATGAACCGTGCCGCAACGCATCTCTCCTTGGACGGCGGTGAACCACTTGACCGTGCGCTCATACTGCTCATCGTACCGCGCACTGTAGAACGTGTTAGAGCCATAACCCTTGGTGCTTAGTCCAGCGTGCCAGTGGAGCGTCATGCGGTCACCGTCGTACCGTCCTTGGTAGAAAGCCTTTCCGCCTCGATAGTCGCTGTTCAACCGTCCAGCTTCAGAACGACTGTAGCCGTCGGAACGTGTCAAACTGGCTGAGAGGCTGGAGGCGAGGGACGAACCGTCGGGGCAGAGCGCGACGCGTCCTCCAGCAGCACCATAGCCAAAGGAGCCGCCTTCGGCATGGATATCGGCCACGGAACGGTGGTCTGTCACAGTCACGATGTTAATCGCTCCCGATAGCGAAGAGGTGCCGTAGACGCGTCCAGCAGGCCCTTCGAGCACCTCGATGCGCGCAATCTCGCTGATGTCTACGGGGAAATCGAACGCGTTGTGGCCAGTCTGCGGGTCGCAGATGTTGATGCCGTTGAGCAAGATGGTGACTTGCTCCTGCGTGCCGCCACGGATGCCGATGTCGGTCTGCGCCCCGATTGGGCCGCGTTGGCGCACGTCAACACCGACGGCGTACTTCAAAAGGTCGTTGATACTGTGTACTGGCGCCGCTTGAATGTCGTCGCGGCTCAGTACGGTTACCATTCTCGCGGCTTGCCCGTTGGCAAGCGGAGCGCGTGAGCCCGTCACCTCGATGTCGTCGAGCTGTGCCTCTCTGGCTGTCGGTACGGAGTCGGTAGATGCATCATCGGCAGGTTTGTTGAGCGTTTCTGCGGCACTTGCAGCCTGCAAGGTGGCCGCGCTCAGCATACCGATGGTCACCACCCGTCCGACACAGGCAAAGAGGGCGAACCGCTTCCGCGAGAAATGACGGAAGCGGAGGGCTTTGCGCTGGTTGTAATGGGGTTTGTACATGATTTATTAGGTGTAAAAAAAGTGTTAGAAAGGGGGAACGCACACTCAACCAAAGAGGGCACGTAAGGCCTCCTCTACCTTGCGTACTGGTACCAGTTCGATGCTGAACTTCTTGCGGTTCAGTCCGCTGAGGTTGTAGCGGGGGATGATGATGTGTTGGAACCCTAACTTCTCAGCCTCGGAGATGCGCTGCTCGATGCGTGCCACGGGACGCACCTCACCGCTCAACCCGACTTCGCCCGCCATGCACCAGCCTTCCTCGATGGGCGTGTCGACATTGCTGCTCAGCACGGCAGCTATCACGGAGAGATCCATGGCCATGTCGGTGACGCGGAGTCCGCCTGCAATATTCAGAAACACGTCTTTCTGCATCAGTTTGAACCCTACGCGCTTCTCCAGCACAGCCAGTAGCATGTTCAGTCGTCGCTGGTCGAAACCCGTGGCGGAACGTTGCGGCGTGCCGTAGGCTGCCGACGACACCAAAGCCTGTGTCTCTACTAAGAATGGACGCACGCCCTCAATGGCTGACGAGATGGCCACACCCGAAAGACCATCGTGGTCCTCTGTAAGCAGCAGCTCCGAGGGGTTGGCCACCTGGCGTAGTCCCGTCTGCTGCATCTCGTAGATGCCCAGCTCGCTGGTGCTGCCGAAGCGGTTTTTGATGCTACGCAGGATGCGGTACATATAGTGTTGATCACCTTCGAACTGGATGACCGTATCGACGATGTGTTCCAGAATCTTCGGGCCAGCCAGTGTGCCTTCCTTCGTGATGTGACCGATGAGGATGACAGGTACGCCGCTGGTTTTGGCGAAGCGTAGTAGCGATGAGGCACACTCGCGTACCTGCGTGATGCTGCCCGCAGAACTCTCCACCTCGTCGGTGGAGATGGTTTGGATGGAGTCGATGATGACCACTTCGGGCTGCACGTCGCGGATGTGCTCGAAAATGGCTTCTAAGGAGTTCTCGCAGAGAATCAGGAAATTGTCGCTCTCCTCGTGTGGGATGCGTTCGGCACGCATCTTCAATTGGTGGGCACTCTCCTCACCGCTGACGTAGAGCACGCGGCGGTCGGTCAGGTGAAGCATGGTCTGCAGTGAGAGTGTCGACTTACCGATGCCGGGTTCGCCGCCCAACAGCACAATACTGCCAGGTACGAGTCCGCCACCCAATACGCGGTTCAGTTCCTCGTCGTGGAGGTCGATGCGCGGGTCGTCGGTAGCCTGAATGTCGCGCAGCGTCAACGTCTTATTCCTGCGCAACTGGCGACCGACGGAAGCAGCAGCCACGGCGGCCTGCTGTCGCGTGTCCGCCACACGGATTTCCTTGAATGTGTTCCATTGCCCACACGCGGGGCACTTGCCAATCCACTTGGCCGATTCCTGTCCGCAGTTGGAGCAGACGTAAGCAATCTTGTCCTTTGCCATAACGGGGCACAAAGTTAGTGGTTTTTTTCGGTGTTACAAAATTTATTCGTACTTTTGCACGCAAATGACCCAGATATGAAAACAATGATATACGTTGCGGTTGCCGCTCTGCTGTTGGCGGCATGCGGCCAATCGTACAAGGATAGTAAAAGGCTGACACGTCAGCAGCGAAAGGAAGCCCTGCGAAAGGATTCTGCTGCACTGAAGGTGGCCGTCATGCCCACCATGGACTGCCTGCCGCTCTTTGTGGCACAGCACCATCAGCTCTACGACACACTCAACGGTGGTGTGCGACTGAAATACTTCATGGCACAGATGGACTGCGACACGGCTGTGGAGCGCGGTCGAGTGGAGGGCTTCATTACGGACTTGGTTAGGGCTGCGCGGATAAAGGACAATGGCACGCCCCTGCGCTATGCGGCAGCTACCAATGCCTACTGGCAACTCATAGCCAGCCGTAATGCACGATTGAAACAACTCAAACAACTGGACGGCAAGATGGTGGCCATGACGCGCTACTCGGTCACGGACTGGCTCTGCGATGTGGTGGCCGATTCGGCGAAGATCAAAACGGAATACCTCTTCCGCGTGCAAATCAATGACGTGGACGTGCGTCTGCAAATGCTTCGCAACCACGAGATGGATGCCTTCTTCATGACCGAGCCACAGGCCACGACGGCCAGGATGGGGCGGAATAACGTGCTACTTGACACACGGAAGATGGATGCTTGGATGGGTGTGTTGGCCTTTCGAGAACTGGAGATGAGAAGGCCAGAACGACACAAGCAACTGGAGCTCTTTATGAGGGCTTATAATGCCGCTTGCGACTCCATCAACAAACATGGTGTGAAATACTACAAACCGCTGATAGTGAAATACTGCCGAACTACGGAACAGGTGGTCGACTCCCTGCCGGAAATGAAATATCGTCATGCTGCCGGGGTGCGGGAGAAGGATGTGGCACGGGCGGAAGATTGGTGGAAGAAAAATAAAAAACGATAAAAGGCGATGAACAACAAGGTGTCTTTACTGGGCAGTCATCTGCAACGGATTGCCGTACCGCTGAGAAACGGCAGTGTGGCCGTGGCCATAGCTGAGACGGAAACGCTGTTGGCGGCTTGGCCACAGGCGCAGACGACAGAGAAACTCCAAGCGGTCAAGGACGAATACCAGCAGCTGGTCAGCAACTGGCAAGGACAGATGGACGACGTGAACTGCAAAAACCAGTATCAAAGTCTGTTGCAACGCCTCTTTGTGATCTATGCCAACCTGTCGGTGTTCGACCGCATCACCACGGCGCAACACTTGTCGGCCATCCGCGCTGGGGTGAGGAGCGGCAACGTCAAACTCTCGCTCGGAAAAATACAACAGGAACTGGAGTCGTTCGTGGCGGATGTGGCACTGCTTTCCTTGGAACAGCCTCATGTCAAGGCACAGAAAAGCGTGCCACTCTACGAGACGCACCAGCACTATATGGAAAACCTGTTTGGTTTCCTGCTGACCTCCAATGCATGGCCGGAGGGCGTCGGGCGGCAGATGGAGGCGCTGTTTCTCTCACCAGCCGTTGATAGTGCTGACCTGCAGTTGTTGGTGGCGGCTGTCACGCTGTCGCTGCTCAACCAGTTTGATTTCGTGAAATTCCGAACGCTGGTCAATGTCTACCGCAACGCCACGGATGAGGCAGTGCGCCAGCGTGCACTCGTGGGATGGGTGTTAGGGATGGACGAGCAGTGGGACGCTGTCTATCCCGAACAGTGCAACTGCATCCAGGAACTCCTGCAGTCGGAGGCGGTCTGTCGCGAACTGGCCGAACTGCAGATGCAGATGGTCTACTGCATGGGAGCGGAGCGTGATGCCACGGAGATTCAACAGGAGATCATGCCCGACATTCTGAACAATAAACCGTTACACATCAAACCGCAGATGTTCGATGAAGACGAACAGGACATCGAGGAGCTGATTCATCCAGAAGAGTTTGACGAGCGGATGCAGAAAATGGAGGACTCGTTCCAGCGCATGGTCGATATGCAGCAGCAGGGTTCTGATGTCTTCTTCGGTGGTTTCTCGCAGATGAAACGCTTCGATTTCTTCCGCGAGATAGCCAACTGGTTTGTGCCGTTCTTCTTGGATCATCCGCAGTTGCGTGCTTTCAAGGAAGCTTGCGGTAAACATCCGTTCCTTCAAGAGATACTAACCAACGGTGAGTTTTGTAGCAGCGACAAATATTCCATTGCACTGGGCATCGAGAAATTCCTGAATGCCATGCCTGCCGACGTGGTGAGGATGATGGATGAGGGAGGCGCAGCCATCTTGGAGATGGATCGCCGTGTGACACCGACTCCCGAACGCCTGCGCCGTTCGTATCTGATGGATCTCTACCGCTTCTTTCGCATCTATGCCTATCGCAGTGAGTTCCGTAACCCGTTTGACGTGACTGACAGCGACGAGATGGGCGGATGTCTCTTCCTGACCTGTCCGGTGTTCCGAGATTCCAAAGTGGAAGGGCAGAAGGACGAGGTCGTGCAGTTACTCTTCCGACGGAAGATGGCAGCGGCTGCGCGACGTTTGCTTGACAGTTATGCGGACAACCACCGTGGACTGGCCTACTACCTCTGGACGGGCAACTATGAGGAGGCTCTCCGCTGTGATCCCGACAACGAACGGGCGGAGCGCGGACTAGCGCGACAGTTGTTCGGTAACGGGGAATATGAACAGGCAGAGAAACACTATGACTGTCTCATGGCGCGGTTTCCTGATAAGATGGGTTATCCGCTCAACAAGGCCGTCTGCATGCTCTATCAGAAACGCTATGAGGAGAGCTTGCAACTACTCTACCGCCTTAACTACGAGCATCCTGAACACGCCGGTGTGATGCGCATCTTGGCATGGACGTTGGTTTGCGACCGCCGCGAACAGCAGGCGGAGACGTTCTATGCACGATTGGAGAAAATGGGGGAGATGACGGCAGACGATCATCAGAACCGAGGCTACTGCCTCTGGTTCCAAGGAAAGCGAAAGGCCGCCGCAGACAACTTCCGCCTGCACCTTGCAAAGACAGACCGAAAAGTGTATGATGCCGACTATTTCGACCGCCAGATGCTGGATGAAAGGAAAATCAGCGAGACGGAGCGACAACTCATGCTCGACCTCACTTTCTCGCCATTATAAGATGAATCGATACCGTGACAGAGCTGATAATCACAGTGCAATCAAGAAGGAGAACTGAGCATAGATGAGGACGACGATTCCATACATAGAGCAGAAGTTTGAGGAGTATAATCGTCAGATGTTTGGCGGTAAACTGCCGAAGATTCCTATTGTACTGAGCAACGCCAAAACATTTCTGGGGCAATGCTCCTATAAGAAACGTTGCAAGCCGTTCGGCAAAGTGGAACTGTATGACTTCAAACTGCGCATCAACACACGGATAGACTTACCTGAACAAGAGGTGGAGGATACGATTATCCATGAGATGATTCACTATTACATTGGCTACCATCAACTGAAAGATACGTCGGCACATGGGGAACTGTTCCAACGGATGATGAACGAGATAAATCTGAAGTATGGCCGACATCTGACGATATCGCATAAGAGTACCCCTGAACAACGTGAACAATTACAGGACACGCGGCGACGCTACCACGTGATAGCCGTGGTGACGTTTCACGACGGTAGGACTGGCATCAAGGTGCTACCTCGGGTGCTCAAGAGCATCCTCTATTATTATAATAATGTGTTGGCAAACCGTGAAATCATGTCCGTTAGACTCTATATGAGCAACAACGTATTCTGGAACCGTTATCCGAATTCATCGGCTTTGAAGGTGCATTTCTTAGAGGTTGCGGAAATTGATAAACAGCTCGAAGAAGCAGAAAAGATGGAGTGTGACGGCAAGTCCATCAAACGAAATCAATGAATTCTGAAAAGTAGTAATTTTGCAAATGATATGCTTCTGAACGCCTGCATGCACCGCGACCTGCAAAGCAATACCCCGTTGCGCTTCTATGAGTATGCAGAACATTTGGAGATTCTGAATGCAGGTGGCTTGTATGGCAATGCCCGTCCAGAGAATTTTCCCAATGTGAACGACTACCGCAATCCTCTTGTCGCCAGCGCCATGAAGACGTTGGGCTATGTCAACATGTTCAATCGGGGCGTAGGACAAGTCCAGGCTGACTTGAAGGAAAATGGCAACCAACCCGCAGAGTTCAACGTCAATCTTATCACTGCATTCAAAGTTGAGGTGAAAGTCGTCCAGAGCTACGTCGCAGATAATGGCGGTAATGTTGGCGGTAAAGATGGCGGTGATGTACTATTGCTCGAACTAACTAAAATTCAGAAAGATATGATAGATTTGATGAGGTCTAATAATTCCATTTCCGTTGGCCAAATGGCGGTAAAGATGACGGTAAAGAAACGTACTCTGGAAAGAGAAATCGCTAACATGAAACAGAATGGCTATATTTCTCGAACAGGCTCCCCTTGTTCTGGCCAATGGGAAGTTAATATACCTCTCAATTGCATTATTGAAGAAGTTGATAGATGAGCATGATAAGGTGTTTCGGAATTTAGAGTGATTAAAAT
>CAVAIX010000026.1:0-17923 GCA_963588695.1 Bacteroidaceae bacterium
CACCTCGGAAAAACTCAAATAAATTTGGTTTTTCTCTCGGTTTGCACTACCTTTGTGTCCAAATAGAATGAAAATATGAATCTGCTCAAGCATATTTCCTATCCAGACGACCTGCGCAAACTGAAGGTAGAACAACTGCCACAACTCTGCCAGGAACTGCGAGAGGATATTGTAAAAGAGTTGTCGGTGAACCCCGGACACTTGGCTTCGAGCCTCGGCGTGGTGGAACTGACCGTGGCGCTCCACTATGTCTTTGACACACCAGAGGATCGCATCGTGTGGGACGTGGGACATCAGGCCTACGGACACAAGATTCTGACGGGACGGCGCGAACAGTTCTGTACCAACCGCAAGTTAGGAGGCATCAGACCCTTCCCATCGCCACAGGAGAGCCCCTACGACACCTTCGCCTGCGGCCACGCCAGCAACTCCATCTCGGCCGCACTCGGCATGGCCGTGGCCGCCAAGAAGACGGGCAACGACAGTCGTCACGTGGTGGCCGTCATCGGTGATGGTGCCTTGAGTGGTGGTCTAGCCTTTGAAGGACTCAATAATGTGAGCTCGTCGCCCAACGACCTGCTCATCGTGCTCAACGACAACAATATGTCGATAGACCAGTCGGTGGGTGGCATGAAGCAATACCTGCTCAACCTCAACACCAATGAGACCTATAACGCGCTGCGCTTCAAAATCTCAAACCGACTCAACAAATGGGGACTGCTACCAGAAGATCGTAAGAAAGGACTCATCCGCCTGTCGAACGCTGTGAAGTCGGCCATCAGTCACCAGCAGAACATCTTCGACGGTATGAACATCCGCTACTTCGGACCGTTCGACGGCCACAACGTCGGGGAACTGGTGCGCATCCTACGACAGATGAAAACCATGACGGGACCGAAGCTGTTGCACCTGCACACGAAGAAGGGGCACGGCTACGCCCCCGCTGAACAGGACGTGACGACATGGCACGCACCCGGTAAGTTTGATCCCGACACGGGCGAACGCCTCGTAGACCGCTCGCCCGACCAACCACAACGCTATCAGGATATCTTCGGACACACGCTGTTGGAACTGGCAGAACAGAACCCGAAGATTGTGGGAGTCACGCCAGCCATGCCGACGGGCTGCTCCATGAACATCATGATGCAGGCCATGCCTGACCGAACGTTTGACGTGGGAATCGCCGAGGGGCACGCCGTGACCTTCTCGGGCGGTATGGCGAAGGACGGCTTGATTCCTTTCTGCAACATCTACAGTGCTTTTGCACAAAGAGCTTTCGATCATATCATCCACGACGTGGCACTGCTCAACCTCCACGTGGTGCTCTGCCTGGATCGCGCTGGCATCGTCGGCGAAGACGGTCCCACCCATCATGGCGCCTTTGACTTAGCCGCCTTGCGCCCCATCCCCAACCTGACCATTGCCTCGCCCATGGACGAGCACGAGTTGCGCCGACTGATGTACACCGCACAGCTGCCCGATAAGGGTGCGTTCGTTATCCGCTATCCCCGCGGAGGCGGCGTGTTGCAGAACTGGCGCTGCCCGTTAGAGGAAATCAAGGTGGGCACGGGACGGAAACTAAAGGACGGTCACCATACCGCTGTGCTCTCCATCGGTCCGATAGGCAACAACGCGGCGAAGGCCGTCGAAGGACTGGACGTTGCCCACTACGATATGCGTTTCCTCAAACCCCTCGACGAGGCTATTCTGACGGAGGTGGGCGAACACTTTGAGCGCATCGTCACCGTAGAGAACGGGGTGAGGGACGGAGGACTGGGTTCTGCCGTACTGGAATGGATGGCCGACCATCACTATCACCCCGAGGTCATCCGTTTGGGAATGCCCACCGACCACTTTGTGGAACATGGCACGGTGGCGCAGTTGGAACATCTTGTAGGACTGGATGCCGAAAGCATCCGCAACACCATAGTGTCATGAAGATTATTATAGCTGGAGCAGGTGCCGTTGGCGTACACTTAGCGAAACTACTGTCGCGTGACCATCAAGACTGTGTGCTCGTCGACGACAATGCCGAGCGACTGGCTGGTCTTGACAGTAAGTTTGACATTATGACGGTGGCAGGCTCGCCCACCAGCATCCGCACGCTGCGCCAAGCCAATGTGGACAAGGCCGACCTCTTTGTAGGCGTGACACCCGACGAGAGCCAGAACATGAACGCCTGCATCATCGCCCATGCGATGGGAGCCGCGAAGACGGTGGCTCGCATCGATAACTACGAGTACTTGGCACCCAGTCTGGAGTCGTTCTTCGGTCAGATGGGCATCAATTCGCTCATCTATCCGGAGGTGTTGGCCGCCATCGACATTACCAACGGACTCAAGATGTCGTGGGTGAGACAGCGGTGGGATGTCCACAATGGTGCACTCGTCATGCTGGGTGTCAAGTTGCGGGATACCTGCGAGATTCTCAACAGACCACTTCGCGAGTTGTGCGGTCCCGAAGAGCCTTACCATGTGGTGGCCATCAAGCGCAGTGGAGAGACCGTCATACCTGGTGGTAACGATGAGTTGCGCTCTGGTGACCTCTGTTATTTCATGACCACCAGTGAATACATCCCCTACATCCGCAAGCTTGCAGGGAAGGAGCACTACGCCGACGTGAAGAACGTCATCATCATGGGAGGAAGCAAGACCGCCGTGCGCGTCGGACTGACCGTGCCCGACTATATGAACCTCAAAATCATAGAGAAAGACGAGCAACGCTGTGAACGCCTCAACGAACTGTTGGCAGACACCGACGCAATGGTCATCCACGGCGACGGACGCGACATCGGACTGCTACAGGAAGAAGGTATACAGAACACGCAGGCCTTCGTGGCACTGACCGGCAATGCCGAAACCAATATCTTGGCCTGTCTCACCGCCAAGCGGTTGGGTGTGCGAAAGACCATCGCCATGGTCGAGAACCTCGACTACGTGGAGATGGCGGAAGGACTGGACATCGGCACCATCATCAACAAGAAGACCATCGCTGCCAGCCATATCTACCAGATGATGCTCGATGCCGACGTGAGCAACGTGCGGTCGCTGATGATGGTAGACTCGGACGTGGCGGAGTTCGTGGCCGCAGAAGGGTCGAAGGTCACCAAAAAGGCCGTCAAGGACTTGGGACTGCCTGTCGGCATCACCATCGGCGGACTGGTGCGTCGCAACCAAGGCATCCTCGTCAATGGTTTCACGCGGATAGAACCCGGCGACTCGGTCATGGTGTTCTGTCACGAACACAACCTCAAGAAACTCGAACAATACTTTAAGCCCTCGGCACTATGGTAGACTTCCGGCTACAGTACAAGATCATCGGCTCGCTGCTCATCCTGTTGGGACTGTTGATGGGCGTCTGCGCCGTACTGTCGGTGTGCTATCGGGAGGACGACATCATGGCATTTCTCGTCTCGGCCCTCTTCACGGTGTGTTGCGGCTTCGTACTTAAATACTTGGGGCGCAATGCCACCAATGATATGGGCAGACGCGACGCTTACCTCGTCGTCACCCTCTCCTGGATTTTGTACAGCCTGTTTGGTATGTTACCCTTCCTCACTGGAGGCTATGTCAACGATGTGACCGATGCCTACTTTGAGACGATGTCGGGATTTACCACCACGGGAGCTACCGTCATTGACGATGTGGAGCGACTGCCGCACGCGCTGCTCTTCTGGCGGTCGCTGACGCAGTGGATAGGCGGACTGGGCATCGTGTTCTTCACCATAGCCATCCTGCCGTCGTTAGTTGGCGGAAGCGTCAAGGTGTTCTCTGCCGAGGCCACGGGACCGGTGCGCACGAAGATGCACCCCCGACTGAGCACCAATGCCCAGTGGATATGCAGCATCTATCTCTTCCTAACGGTAGCTTGCATCTTGTCCTATTACGCAGCGGGGATGGGGTGGTTCGACAGCGTGAACTACGCGATGACCACCACGGCAACGGGCGGCTTTGCCACGCACAACGACAGCGTGTGCTTCTACCGCAGTGCCGCCGTCGAGTATGTCTCGCTGACCTTCCAGTTCCTCTCTGGCATCAACTTCACCTTATTATATATAGTGGTGTTCAAACGACAGTTGCGCCAACTGTTCCGCAACTCCGAATTCAAACTGTACTTCACCGTCGTAGCCCTCTCGACGACGGCGGTCATGGTGATACTGATGTACAGCAACGGCTACGCCAGTGAGCGCGCGTTCCGCAGTGCTCTGTTCCAGGTGGTGTCGTTCATCACCACCACGGGTCTCTTCAACGACGATGCGGGGGCGTGGCCACACCTCACGTGGGTGATACTCGGCTGTTGCATGTTCCTTGGAGCCTGTGCGGGTAGCACCAGCGGAGGTTTCAAGTGCATCCGCGGTGCCATGGTGTTGAAGGCCATGCAGAACGAGTTCCGCCAGATTCTCCATCCCAATGCCATCCTGCCCGTCAAGGTGAACGGACAGAACATCCCGTCCTCGAAGGTGGCTACGCTGCTCACCTTCTTCGCCCTTTACGTGTCAATGTGTCTAGTAGCCGCCATCATTATGATAGCCGCTGGGATAGACAGCACCAACGCCGTCACGATAGCCTTGAGTTGCATGAGCAATGTCGGCCCGACCTTGGGCACGGAGATAGGTCCCGTCATGTCATGGGCTGGATTGCCCGATGTCATCAAGTGGATTTGCGCCTTCCTGATGCTTGCTGGCCGTCTGGAGATTATGTCCGTCATGGTGTTGTTTACTCGAGGATTTTGGAAGGACAACTAACGCACGATGCGAGAAGAAAAACCAATAAGCATTTACATAAACGACAGAAAAATATGAAAGCATTCAAGTTTCAACCACTGCTCAAGCAGACTCTGTGGGGCGGAGAACGCATCATCCCGTTCAAGCATTTGGACGCCAAGATGGATCACGTAGGCGAGAGTTGGGAGATTTCGGGCGTGAAGGACAATGAGACCGTTGCCGTGGGTGACGGACGCACGCTCAACCAGTTGGTGTGCGACATGAAGGAAGCACTCGTGGGAAAGGCCAACTACGAACGTTTCGGTACGGAGTTCCCCCTGCTCATCAAGTTCATCGATGCGCGTCAGGATCTCTCCATCCAGGTGCATCCCACCGACGAGATTGCCCGTCGACAAGGGAAAAGCCGTGGAAAGACTGAGATGTGGTATGTGATGGACGCTGCTCCTGATGCCAAGCTGTACAACGGACTGAAGCAACAGATTACTCCAGAGCAGTACAAAGCCATGGTGGCGGATGACACCATCTGCGACGCGCTGGCGCAGTATAGCGTCAAGGAAGGCGACTGCTTCTTTATTCCAGCAGGCCGCATCCATGCCATCGGGGCCGGATGCTTCTTGGCAGAAATCCAACAAACCAGTGATGTGACCTACCGCATCTATGACTTCAAGCGCAAAGACAAGGACGGCCACTACCGTCAGCTTCATACCCAAGAGGCAGCGGAGAGCATCGACTATACCGTGCTACCCGATTATCGTACGCATTACGAGGAACGCAAGAACGAAGGAGAAGTGTTGGTGGAATGTCCGTATTTCGACACTGCGGTCTACGATATGGAAGAGTCGATGGAAATCGATTACAGTGAACTGGACTCGTTTGTCATCCTAATCGCTGTAAAAGGCGAGGGGATACTCACCATCGAAGGCGAGGAGATACCGTTCTGCGCTGGCGAAACGATCTTGCTGCCCGCCACGACGCGTGAGATATGTTGTGAGGGAACGGTGAAGTTCTTAGAGACCTACGTGCTCTCTTGATCGTTTGACGGCTGAACGGGCAGTGGGTCAAGGTAGGCAGCAAGGTCAGACTGTAGCCGACGGAAGGGTTCCGAAACCTTGTAACCCGTGTTCTTCTTCAACATCTGACGGATGTCCTGTAGCGAGTGTTCGTAGCAGGACATCTCGTTTTTCTGTTGGGTATAGTGGCGCGAGGTACGCGCTATCTCGTTTTGGCGTTCCTGTCGGAGCTTGTTGCACACCTTGGTGAGGATGGGCACCACCACGTTGTCATACAGCGAGTGCCCCTGGATATAGAGGTAGGTGGTGTCGGGGGTGACTCCCAACGCCCGTAGTTGGTCTTTCGTCTTCAGATACTGCTCCTTGTTGCCTGGAAACATCGTCTGCAGTAGGTGAACTCGCGTGTTGACCTTCCGTCGCAGGTGGTCAATGGACGGTTGAGGCTGGTCTACGTTGAAGCCTCCTGGATCAGCCACACGGGAGAAGTCGGAGAGTGAGAAACGATTGTGGTTGCCCGTGCGATAGGCCCACACCGACCACACAAAAAGTGGGAAGATGGCTTGGCTGTATTGTCGGAAATAGTCGTCGAAGTCGAAGATGCGGTGGTCGTTGAGGGTCACTGCCACACACACCTCGTGGAGTGAAGGTGCATAACACTGCATGTTCTCGATGGCGTAGGCGTAGGTGTGGAACACGTAGGGACTCTCCACCACCTTCCTCGACTGAGCCGTGCTGCCTTGTAACAGGTAGTCGTAGTCGGCATCGACACAGGCAATCATGTCTTTGCCCACCCGTCCCTCTGCAAAGTTCATCAACACCGATTTCTTTCCACGCTCCAACTTACGGTGAGACGGCAGCATCACCTCAAAGTAACGCGTCTCGTTCTCAAAGCGTCCGAGCACGGTGCGCCAGAAATAGATGTCATCGTAGCTCTCCACGTAGGCCACGATGCGCCTGCGTGCCTGTTTCGATGCCAGTCTGTTGGCGGCCTCGAAGTAACGGCTGTTGATATGATCGGTCAGTCTGCTACTCATACCGTGATGTCGCTGACTTCCGTCACCTTATCCATCCATCCGCTCATGATGACGGCCGGAGAGTGGGTGGTGAGTATAATCTGAACGTTTGGATTGAGTTCCATGATGAGTCCGATGAGGCGCTTCTGCCATTCGATGTGCAGGGACACCTCTGGTTCGTCCATGAAGAGCACGTAGGGCTGTCCGTCTTCCACCAACACGGTGAGCAGGATGATGAGCATCTGCTTCTCGCCACTTGAGAGTTGGTAGGGCAACAGCGTCTCGCCAATCTGCGTGAACCGTATCTCGTTCTCCGTGCGCACAATTTTCTTTCCCGTCTCGGCGAAGAGCTCGTCGACGATGTCTTGAAAGTGTTTCTTGGAGGCCGACAACTGCTGTGCTGCTGTGGTGTTGCCCTGCTGCAACGCCTCGATGATGCGGTTCCCGATGTTCACCTGGTAGTCCAAAAATTTGCGTTGCAGGCGATAGAGCTGCAGGTCGAGTAGGGAGCCACCGCCTGCACCAGCTAATACGGAGAGGGCTTGATGGACGAAGCCCTCGCCTTCCGAAAGGGTCTTCGAGAGGTTGCTGTCAAGCGAACGGATGACATCGAAGCGCACGTGCGTGGCATCCTCTGGAACCGTGGACAGATGAACCCCTTTCAACAGGTGGTTGACGATGTCGCCGTTGGTTTCCACGCTCTTCACCACCTTGTTGAGGATGGTCGACTTGCCCACGCCGTTGATGCCGCTAAGCACATTCACCTTCGGGTCAAGATTCCACACGATGTGCTTCTTGCCGCTCCACAGCGCATCGATTTCTATTTTCCGGATGTAGTCCGCATATTTCTGCATGGTTCTCAAGATTTGTTCGTGGGCAAAGGTACGAAAGAAAAGTTGATGTTTGCAAGAAAAACAGCTGATTTTAGTTTATTTTATCTTTTCCGCTTCCTTTTTCTCGAAGATTGTACTATTTTTGTCGCATGAAAACGAATAGAGCTCTTATAGCCCATCTCGCCATGTTTGGAGCCTGCGCTGGATGGGGATTGATGTCGCCAGTAGGCAAGGATGCCATGCTCCATGGTTTTGATGGTATTACGATGGTTACGTTCCGCGTGGCGGGAGCGTGTCTGTTGTTTTGGATTGCCTCACTGTTCACACCGAAGGAGCGCGTGCCTTGGCGCGACCGCTTGATGTTCATCGGTGCGGCACTGACGGGTCTGCTCTTCAACCAGTGTTGTTTCACCATCGGACTGAGCATCACCTCTCCCATCAATGCCAGCATCGTCACCACGTCCATGCCTATTTTCGCCATGATATTAGCGGCTCTCATCCTGCATGAACCCATCACGGGAAAGAAAGCCATAGGCGTGTTGATGGGATGCAGTGGCGCTTTGATTCTGATCCTGAGTTCGGCAGCCCATGCCGATGCACGGGTGGGTGATATTCGTGGCGACTTGCTGTGCCTCTTCGCGCAGTTCTCGTTTGCGCTCTATCTGTCGCTCTTCAATCCGTTGATCAGGCGCTACAATGTGTTCACGGTCAATAAATATATGTTTACGTGGGCCTTGTTGCTCCTTTTGCCTTTCGTGTCGGGTCACGTCTATGAGGTGGTTCGTCAACCGATACCGCCCGTGAGCTGGTATGAGGTATTCTATGTGGTGGTGATTGGCACGTTCCTCTGTTACATCCTAACCATGATTGGCCAGCGCACGTTGCGCCCCACCGTGGTGTCGGTCTATAACTACGTGCAACCCATCGTGGCGGTTGCAGCATCACTGATCATGGGTCTCAGCACCATGAAGATGACCCACGTCTTGGCCGTGGTGTTGGTGTTCGGCGGTGTGTGGCTCGTCGTCAAGTCGAAGTCGCGCCGCGATATGGAACAGGAACGGAAACAGAATAGTACGTTGCCTGTCAATGAAAAGGTTGATTAGAAGGCATCTTCAATATGGTCGATGTCGAAGCCGGCATCGGGAGTGCCTACGATGGTAATGATGTCGAAACGGACATCACCGTCAAAGCGTTTGAATTTGACGTAGTGGTTGGCTGCTTGACGCAGGTTGTTGATTTTCTGATAGTCAACGGCCATTTCGGGGTCGGTGAACATCCGGTTGCGGCGCGTCTTCACCTCCACGATGACCAGGGTGTCACCATCCATGGCAATCAGGTCAAGGTCGCGGTGTCCGCTTTTCCAGTCGCGTTCCACAATCTGATATCCTTTTCCTTCTAAATATTCGGCAGCGAGGTTTTCGCCCCAGGTGCCCAATTCATTGTGTTCTGCCATAGTCTTGCTTGTTTGAAAGAAAGTCCGTGCAAGGACACGAGCCCCGCACGGACTTTCTGTGTGATAGGGTGTTATTCCGAAATCATCGTCACCTCGATGCGATGGTTCTGGCGGAGCAGTTCCTTAGCCATCTGTTGGATGTCCTCGGCTGTCATGTCGTTGACCATCTTCTTATAGTCCTTGTCGAAGTCGGCCTCGTCGTCGAGCTGATGCCAGATGATATAACTCCAGTAGTCATTGGTGATGAGTAACTGGTCGTATTGCTTGCGCAGGTATTTCTTCACCTTGTCCAGACTGCTTGCTGCAGGGCCGTGGTCAGCCATGTTTTGCAATTGCTGGTATACCACGGGGTTGAGTTCGTCGTAGCGCGTGGGATCACACTTGTAGGAGATGCGCACCACCGTATTGGGCTGGTCTTCCTTCTCAAGCGAGAAGTTGACACTCACACCGTAGGTGCCGCCCTTCTCCTCGCGCACAGAATCGGTGTAGGCTATCTGGAGCACGCGGGTCAACATATCGAGAATCAGGTCGTTCTTGGGTGAGAAAGGTACGTCAGCGGAGTAGAACACGCTCACGTTGGCCAGTGGAGTGTCCTGCTTGTGAGCGAACTTCACCACCTCGTTCTTTTTGACGATGTTGGCCACGTTAGCCTTGTTGCTCTTCTCCTGTTTGTGGGTGGCAGGCAGTGTGGCTAAATACTGGCAGAGCAGTGGGCGCAGCACGTCCATGTCGATCTTTCCGATAAACACGGTCTTGAAGTTGCTGGCGTCGCTGAATCGCTCGCGATAGATCTGCATGATGCGGCTGTAGTCTGCCTGCTCGGCCACTTCCTTCGTCACTGGAGCCATGCGTGGATGGTGTCCATAGACGGTGGCGGTGATGGAGTCGTTGTAGACGACCTTCGAACTGGCGTTACGGTTCTTCAGCATCGAGATGTAACGGCTCATCATGCTCTGGAAGGCGATGCTGTCCGTGCGCGGTGCGGTGAAGTAGAGGTGGGTCAGCTGGAGCATGGTCTCCAAGTCCTTGACCGACGAGGAGCCCGAGATGCGCTGTCCCTCGCTGCTGATGTAAGGTGCGAGTTTTAGCGACTTTCCTGCCAACGCCTTGCGGAGACGTGTGGCGGAGATGTCGCCAGCACCGCTCTCAATGATGGCACTGGTGATGAAGGAGAAGTTGGGAATGTCCTCGTTGCCATAGACGGACGTGCCGCCTTCGCCCCGCATACTCATCGTAATCTGGTCGGCCTGGAAGTCCGTCGGTTTCACATAGACCTTCATGCCGTTGCTCAGTGTGATTTCCGTCACGCCGAACTTTCCGAATGGTTTCTCGGAAACAATCTTACCAGGCGTGGGAAGAACAGGCATCAATGTCTTGGGTGCTTCCTCCTCTTGGTAAGCCTCGTAGCGTTGCTGCTGGGCATCTAACACGGTGCGTTCTATCTCGCTCTCGGAGGGAATCGTGACACCCTCTTTGTCGGGACCGTACATCACAAACACCTGGTTGCGGTCGGTGATGATGTTGCCCACGGTACTGTTCACCTCGTTGAGGGTCACCTCACCGTCAAACTGCTTCACCAACTGCAGGCTATATGCTGGGGTAAGGATTGGTTCGCTCTCAAGGAAGTTGTCCACACATTGGTTCACGAAGTGGGAATTTCGATAGTCCTTCTCCATCTTCAGTCGTCGCTCGGCGGCGTTGAGGAGGAGACGCTTGGCGCGCTCCAGTTCGCTCTCGGTGAAACCATGCTGACGGGCACGCTCTACCTCACCTACGGCTACGGCAATGCCGCCCAACACATTGTCCTGCTTGCAACTGATGCTGAGGCTGAAGGCATCCTTGGTGCGCGAGACAAAGAACTCACCGTTCTTCACCGTGGCACTCATGAAGGGGGCTTCTGCCGATTGCTTCTTCTCCGTGAGGCGTCCGTTGAGCATGTAGGTAATGAGACGGCTTACATAGTCGTCACGCTGGTACTTCACGGTGTTCTTCTCACTGTCGGGTGTGGCCTCGCTCTTCATGTAGAGATGGCCGAGGATGATGGGTTGCTCCTTATCTTTCTCAACGGCAATGATCATCTTATCGTTGTCGCCCACGGGATAGTAGATGCGCTCGGCAGGGTTCTTATGCGCCTTGATCTTGCCGAAGAGCTTCTGAATCTTCTGCTCCATCTTGTCCACGTCGAAATCGCCTACAACGATGATGGCCTGCAGGTCGGGGCGATACCATTTCTCATAGTAGTCGCGCAAGTCCTTGTAGGGGAAGTGATCCACGATGTCCATATTGCCGATGGGCAGACAGTCTTCATACTTACTACCCTCGTAGATTTTAGGGATGACATTCTCAATCATGCGCTGCAGGGCCATACCCGTGCGGCGACTGCGCCATTCTTCGTGGATGACACCACGCTCCTTGTCAATCTCCTTGTCCTCTAATAGGATGTACTGGCTCCAGTCGTTGAGCACTAACAGACAGGAGTCCACGATGCCCTCGCGCTTGATGGGGACGGCACTGATGTGGTAGACGGTCTGATCCACGGAGGTATAGGCGTTGAGGTTAGCACCGAACTTCACACCCACGGTCTCGCACCAAGGTACGATGCCGAGATGTTTGCCCTTGCCGGGGAAATGCTTGGTGCCGTTGAAGGCCATGTGTTCCAGAAAGTGGGCGAGACCGCGCTGGCGCGGCTCCTCCAAGATGGAACCCACCCGCTGTGCGATGTAGAAGTCAGCCAGTCCAGCCTCTTTGGCGTTGTGGCGGATGTAATAGGTCAGTCCGTTCTTCAGTTTGCCCTGCCTAATGGTAGCATCCTGCTCCACCGTCTGTGCCGAAAGGGTGACGGTGAGCAGGGCGAGCAGGAACAGACACAGTGTTTGTTTTTTCATGTTGTCTGTCGTTTAATACTTATATATGATGTATGTTCAAAAAGTGTCTCACTTCTGCAGGAAGCTGGGCGTGACACCCATCTCGAAGTCGTTGCTGGAGTTGTTGGTGTCCACCCACTTGCCGTTCTCCTTCTTGCGGATGACGGCCTTGCCGAAACGGGTCTTGTCAGCACCTGTTGCGGCCACATAGGCATAGCCGGCATCGAGGGCAGATGACACAACGTTCCACTGCTGGGCACTGCTGGGGGCGAGGTTCACGGCATCGAGAATCCAGGAGTTGGCCACCTTGTAGCACTTGGTCGACATTTCCTTGCCGTTCACGGCGGTGTACTTGGCCTCATAGTAGTTATCGGCCAGGTAGCTGTCCTTGTCCTGGCGCATCTTGGCGATGGCGTAGGTCTTGTTGCCCTGGTTGTTCAGGATGAATATGGTGAGTGTATAGCAATACCACTTGTCGAGGTTGGGCGCGTCGGGATTGTCCGTGTCTTGATTGGAGGCATTGCTGCTCTCATCGTAGAACTCATAGTCTGCATTGCTGAGGTCGAAGGAGTTGGCGTTGGCCTCGGTGTGGTTCATGGCATTGATGGCGAGCACCAGCGACTTGCCGGGTTCCACGGGGACGCTCGTACCTGTACCCGGAATCATGTAGATGGCATCCACCGACATGGCCTCCTTCATAATGTCGGGCGTGTAGTCACGCTTGGTCGTGCTGAGGAATGCCGACTCCACGAAGGCAATGCTGTCGGCATAGAGCGTCACGTCGGAGTTGTTGGAGATGACGATATATTGATCCTTGGTGTATGGTTTCTCCTCAAGAGTCTGCGTGCCAGCAAAGAAGATCTCGGAGAGGACGAAGCCACCCTTCGCATCGAAGGTGTTCACGGCTAACTTCACGGCGGTGTTGCTTTCACTCACCACCACGTTGTCGCTCTGCTGATCCACCTTGGCCGTTCCTGCCACACCGTCCTTGGTGAAGGTCAGCGTGCCCTTGATGGCCACGTTGTAAGTGCCTTCGGGAATCGGTTCCATCGAGGCTGTGAACGTACCGTTGTTGTCAATGAACTGTGTCGTGGTGAACGCGGTGTTGTTGTTTACGTTGGTGAAGGTGGCCTCTGCATCACTGAACTGGACGTTGTCCAAGCCCAGCGGCATCTCTACGCTGAGCGTAGCAGGCACGTAGGTTTCTTTGGCTGGGTCACAGGCCGTGAACACTAAAGCCACGAGCATCATGATGCCCATTAAAAATTTCTTTTCCATTTTCTTTTCCATTTTTTGTTATTTATCTTTGTTCTTGTCTTGTCAGAAGGTCACGCCTGCCGTCAGTTGTACGCCAGTCTGCCACTCGCCTTCGGAACAGCGCACCGCACCGCCCGTCACTTCGGCAAAGAGACCTAACGGAGAAGCATCCAACCGATAGTCACCCCTCACCTTCACGTTCGCCGCCGTGTAGCTGGCTTTGGCAAAACGATAGGTGTAGTTGACCATATCGGCAAACACTGCCGTCATATTGGCGTAGGGCATTACGATGTCGTCGCTCACCCGCATGAAGTGACTCGCATCAGCGTACAGGGTGAGGGCTGTTCGTTGCGACACTTCTCGGCTCCATTCTCCTCGCAGTGTGGCGTAGACGTGGGCACGGTTGAGCTTGCGTTCTGGGTAGACGTAACGTTCGCGACGACTGCGGAATCCTGTTCGCAGGCTGACTGTCCATACCCGACTGCCGTCGGCCACACCATATATGCCGCCGAGTGAGGCATCGGTCTGCCAGTCCTTATACATGGTCAGGGTGGCTATCACTGGGTAATACTGCGAGTCCGACTTTCCCGTGACGTTCTCGTCACCACTGCGACGCATTAGGTCGAGGTCGGCATGCAGTGCCCAGCGTCGCTCGCCCTCGTGCTTCCAACCGAGCGTTGCTTCCACCTTATTATATATAAGGCGCGAGAGGGGTACGGCGTTCGCACTGGTCAGTTGCCGTTCGTAGCTGTTGCTTCCCACGGCGATATGACCATAGGCGCCGCGTCCTTGTAGTGGGTCGGCATCCAACGCTAAACTGATGCCGCCGCCCCGGTAGGCTAATTCGGTCTGCTCGCCAGCGAAACGGCTATATTCTGCGCCAAGTCCCGTCATGTGATATTCTGGAATCTTTCCTAATTCATTATAGAAGTCGACACTGTTGGTCTGTTTGTAGACACTGCCGCAGATGGCTGCGCCCCACCGATAGCGCGAGGCCTCAATGGCAACTCCGCCGCGCAGGGTGAGTTCTGTCACGATGCCCCGCATACGGGGGTCGCGGTCGCGGTATTCGTGGTCGGCACGGATGGCCATCTCTCCGCCCAGTAGGAAATGGTTTCGGTGGGTGGCATATCCGCCTGAGAAGAAATAGCGTTCGCGGTGGGTATCACCGCCCAGTGTGTCTGCCATGACGTAAGGGGCGAGGAGTGTGTAGTCTGAGGTGGAGTTCCAACGAATGTTACGCTGTTGCCCCGTGGTGTAGGACGCTGCGCCCCATGCTGTTGTCCGCTCACTCATGCGGAGGTAACTGCTTACGGCGAGTGAACCCAAGGTGTGGCCGTCGCCCTGCTGCTGTACGAAGGCCTGCGACTGATTACAGTAGTCGTAGGAGAGTGCCATCTCGGAGTAGGAACGGCTGTAAGCGACTCCGTATAGCGCGGGGTTGCGGTGCATGGAGACCGACACGTCGTTCCACATGGATTGGTGTTCCACGCGTGCCGTGTCACGAGGAGTGGCGGTTGCCGTTCCTGCGGTGCACAGGAGTGCTAATGCGATGCTCCATCCCATGCCTTTCCTCTGTGTTTTCCCTACAGCCATATGATGTCAAGCGTTACGGTGTTCATATTTTCTTTCTCCAGTGCCGTGTAATCGGCTGAGCAGCGGAACTTGCGCACGGCAGTCGCGCCATTGGCATCGCGATACTGTATGGAGCCTTCCACTAACACAGAGTAGGCTCCCCGCAGTACCCGTACCTGTGCTGTATTGCCATTGAAGTCGGCGGCGGTGACCACCTGTCGGGTGTTGAGGTTGGTGAGGGTCACCGTGCCCTGCACCCGTTCCACGGTGATGTCGTCATCAGCATTCAGTGTGAGGACGGCGGTGGTAAAGAGGTCGTCTTCCTCCTGATGGCAGGCACTAAAGAGCAGTCCTGCCGCCAAACACATCATCAGTATCTTTTTCATATCTTCACGTTCATTTCCAGTCCGAAATATGGGGTCACATTGCGGCGCACGGTCAGACCGTTGCTCTCGTAGTCGGGGCTGTAGTCAAGGAGCTTGTTGCAGAACAGGGCGATGGTCATACCATCGTTGAAGAGCCGCTTGGTTACCTTGAAGTTGATATTCATAGAGAACGGCACCCTGTAGATGGCAAAGTTGCTGGCCGTGTAGTTGCGCACGAGAAAGCGCAGGTACGTGTCGTTGGCATCCTCGGTCTTCCAGGCGTGCATCGTGCCGTTGCCGTCCATGTAGTAGACGGGGTAGTTGCTGGTCTCGGCGGTCTGCCGCAGGGTGTACCACAGGCACTGGGCGGAGACGGAGAAACCGAGCCGGAGCTTGGGGATGTCGGTGTCGGCGGTGAAATTGGTGTTCAGCATCTGGTTTTTGCTGCCACCATTATCATCGTAGTAGCCCACATACTGGATCTGCTTGCCAGCCATCACCGCGCTCGGGCGATAGGCCTCCATCAGGGAGTTGCGGTAGATGGTGTAGAACCACGCACCATTGATGGTCAAGCGGGTCATGATGCGCGGGAAGCGTTTGGTGGAGAGCGTGTATTCCACACCCTGCTTGAGGGTCTGGCTGCCGTTGGTGTACTGGCTATAGCTGCGCAAATCGGTGGTCTGCTCGTAAGGCATGGTGTCCAGCGATGGTGGGGCAACGAGCGTGCTGGCATCCACTGCTGAGGCATCGTATTTCTTGTAGGAATAGGGTGTGTAGCTCGTCTGGCTGCGGAAACCAGAGGTCATGTTCTCGCGGAAATACGTCACGGCGAGTCGGTTTCCACCGATGTTGAGGTCGGCACTCACCTCCCACTTGAGGTTGCGTGCTGGTTGGAGCTCGAGATTGGTGGGGTCAACGACGTAGGTCATCACGTTGATGCGACGGCAGTCGGCGTTGGCATGGTAGTAGTTGAGTTGGATGAGATCCATGTAGACTGGGTCGGGAAACAGCTGACTCATGGTGGGCATCTTGGTATGCTCGCCCACACCGCCCGAGAGGCGCACGAAGCCCGTCTGTCCAGCCACGCGGAACTTGGGGAAGGTCCATCCCACGTTGACGCGTGGGTCGAGGTAGACCTTACCGTGCATCAGGTAGGAAGAAGGCAAACGGAGCATCTGTACAGCGCGCACGCCTGCCGTCACCTCCAGTTTATTGCCACCAATTTGGGTAGCAATGTTCTCTTCGGCAAAAAGTCCCCACTGATGGTTGGCTGGGATGTCAGAGAGCCGCCGCTGGCGCAGGGTGGCCGAGGTGGTATAGAGCGGACGGGTGGGGTCGAAGACCTGTCCCTTACCGTAGTTCTTGTCTAAGTTCCAGTCGGTACCCACCAATAGACTGTTGGAGACGTTTTGTGAAGGCACCTGAAACTTGGCGGTCATCTTGGCGAAGACATTGAATGGTCGTCCGTCCACGTCTTGCGAGGCTACATACGTGTAGGGTAGGATGATGCCATCGCTCTCGCCATTTGTGGTGGTCGTGACGGCGGCCACGAGTTGTGAGAGTTGCACGAGTTTGGTACGCTCCACGAGGTCGTATTCATAGGACGTGGAGAGGGTGGCATCGAACGAACGAAACCATTGCTGCCGGTTCTTAGCTGCCACACTCACCTTGGCGTTGAGCGCGTAGCGGTTGTACTGTGACTTATAGGAGTCTACGGCTTGACTGTTGAGGTCGGGGTCGGTCTTGTCGTTATCGAACGATCCCGTGTAGTCGAAGTTCGTGTTAAGGCTCACGTCATACTGGCCGAGCGCCCATCCCTTGAAGAAGCGCGCCGAGAGACTGAGTCGCTTGTAGTTCTCCAACCGATTGCGTGGGTCGGCCTTGGCGTCGAGCCAGTCGGCACTGAGGTTGAGGGTTATGCGCTGCGGTTTCCACTCGAAACCTTTGGCCAGGTAGAAGAGTTTGCTGCCCATGTCGGCCTTGAGGCGTGCTGTCCATTGATTGCCACCACGCTTGCGCTCGATCTTGACCAGACCACTCGTCAGGTCACCATACTCTACCGAAGGGATACCACGCACCACCTCTACGCGCTCGATGTCATCGGTAGAGATGGAACGCATGTCGACACCGGCGTTAACAAAGCTTCGTCCTTCGGTGGAGGTCTCCCACGCGCCCTTCACCGTTTGAAAATTGCCGTTGGTGCTGATGGGTGCACCGTCTATCATGAACGAGGTGCCTAAGGAGGAGGTGTTATACGAGTTAGCAGAGCCAGTCTCGCGGAGGCGGATGGTGTTGGGTGTGTTGAGTGTGGGATCTTGAGAACGGCCACCAGGCAATAGCTCAAGGAGGTCGGCGAAGCTGGAAGGCTGGAGGTGTTCCATGGCCTGTTTCTCGATGACGGAAGCGGCTGACAGGCCGCGCGACTCTTGAGCCGTCACCACGACCTCGCCGAGCGTGGCCACGTCAGGCAACAGATGATAAACGGCTCCGTCGGTCAGTGTGGTCACCAAGGGCTTATACCCAATATAGGTGATGCGTATCTGCTGGAGCTTGCCGGCAGGTACAGCGATGCGGAACAGACCGTCGGCATCAGTCACGACAGCCGTCTCTCGGTGGTCTGCCAGACTCACCGTAGCACCGACAATGGGTTCATGCGACGTACCATCAATTACCTTTCCCCTAAACGTCTGGGAAAAGGCAACCACAGCCAGAAATAAGACCATAAGGGTCATTTGCAGTCGTTTCATCGCAGTCTCGCTAACACCTCTTTTAATGTAGTTATCCGTTGATGGCGCAAAGGTAGGTAGTTCCAGCCTATCCAGCAATACCT
>CAVAIX010000027.1:0-17617 GCA_963588695.1 Bacteroidaceae bacterium
TAAGTAGCGAAGCTTCTTCCTGTTCCACCTTTTCCTTGTCGGGGAGTGAATATGCCGATTGAATATAGATTCTTTCGTCAGCCTTGTTTACCACGAAGTCTATCTCAAGATTACTGCGGACGGTCTTTCCCCCGGCATTGTTCTCTATATAGATCTTTCTCTTGAAAAGCATGGTCTACGAAAGTTTTTTGTGGAACTCCACAGATTTCTGCTGCAAAATTACATATTTTAATCAATAAGACGACATAAATGGGTGAAATCTTCCTAGTTTATTTTGTATTTCGTTCGATTTACGTTACCTTTGTAGGCGGTGGAATGAATCCACCCAACTATTTAAAACAAACTAAAACAAACGATGGAAATGAAAAGGATTTTGTTGATGACCATTATGTTCGTGACCATCGGAAGTGTGGCGCGCGAGCGTATCGACCTGTCTACACAAGGCTGGGACATCACACTCGACCCGAAAGCACAATGGGTGACTGACGAACTGCTCACACCACCAGTGAACGTAGCCATGCTGCCAGTACACCTGCCCACGGGCGGATGGCAGCTGCTGGAACAGCCACAGAAGCGCAACGTGCATCTGCCAGCGACCGTAGAGGGCGAACTTTGGGGATGGAACGGCCAATCCTACGGTGTGACGGGCAACTACGTGGGTGTGTCATGGTTTCGCACGCAGGTGGAGGTGCCAGCCGGATGGACGGGAAAACGCGTCACCCTGCAGTTTGATGCCGTGCGCTTCCGCGCCGAGGTGTTCGTCAACCGCCAACTGGCAGGCTACGACCTGGTGAACAGCACTCCCTTCGAGGTAGACATCACCCCACACATCAAACCAGGACAGAAGAACGAGATTGCCGTCCGCATCACCGACCCGAACGGTAACTTCAACTGGAAGGACTCACAGTGCTACTCTTGGGGCGAGTATTTGGTCAACCCCTCCCATGGCTTTGGTGGCATCACTGGGCGGGTACACCTCTGCGCCACCGACCCGACTTATATCCACGATGTCTTTGTGGAAAACACGCCCGTTCCCTCCACGGTCAAGGTACATCTGGAGGCAGGCGGTCTGTCAAAGACCGTCCCTTTCGCACTGGAGGTACGCGAGTGTGGCCAGCGACAAGTGGTATGGAGCAGTAAGGGAAGCATGGACACGTCGAAAAAGACCGTCAGCATATCCATTCCCAAAGCCAAACTTTGGAGCGTAGAGCAGCCTGCCCTATATGAGCTAACTGTGAAACTGGGAAACGATGAGGTAAAGAAACGGTTCGGCTTCCGCTGGTTCGAGGTACGCGATGTGAAGGGCGACCGCCAGTTCTATCTCAACGGGAAACGCATCACCCTCATCACGGCCATCTCCTGGAGTTTCTGGCCAGACAATGGCATCACTCCATCCAAGGAACTGGCCTACCGGCAGGTACGCGATGCCAAGCGGTTGGGTATGACCATGCTCAATTTTCACCGAGGAATAGGTAATACCGACGTGCTCGATGCCGCTGACGAGCTGGGGCTCTTGTATTTCGAGGAACCAGGAGGCAACCAGTATCCTGCCAATCGATTTGACGACGGCAGTAAGTACACCCAGTTCTATTTCGACTACCGTAACGAGAAACTGGCTCGCATGATACGTCGCGACCGCTCACACCCCTCGCTGGTCATCTATAACCTGCACAACGAACGCGGAGCATCGCCACAGGCAGAGGACCGTCGAGAGATGCAGTTAGGTCACACGCTTGATCCATCACGCATCCTGACCTACAACTCCTGCAACGGTAAGAATCCAGAAGGTCTGCCCGACGACCATTTCAAGCTACACCTGATGCCAGGCGACACGACGTTCCACAACATCGGCTGGTGGGACAACCACCACGCAGGAGGTCCCGGTGTCTATCACGACTATATCTACAAAGGCAAAGACGACTATCTGCGCTTCTCCGACAATAAAGGGGAAATCGTGTATTGGGGGGAAGAAGGAGCTATCGGCACTCCGCCTCGCCTACAGCTTATCCGTGACGAGATCCTTCGCTCGGGTCGCACATCGGGATGGGAAGCCAAGGACTATCTGGCTTGGTACGATGCCTACGACCGTTTTCTGCGCGAACGTGGATTCAGCAAGGCCTTCCCCTGCGTGGACAGTCTAACACGACAGATGGGTAACGTGGCCTACTACTACCAAGGACGGGTGATGGAGAACGTACACATCAGCAATACTGTGGACGCGTATGCCATCAACGGATGGGAGTCGATGAAATTGGAGAACCACTCGGGCATCGTCGACAACTATCGTAACCTCAAGGGGGATGCCGAGGTCATCGCTCGCTACAACCGCCCACTCTATCTGGCCGTGAAACTCACGAACAAGGTGTTGGCCGTGGGCGATACTACAACGGTCGATGTATACATCGTCAACCGGGAAAATGTGCACGGCACGGCACAACTCCTGCTGACGGCGAAGGATGCTGAAGGACAGACGGTGGCACAGACTCGAAAGCGCGTCAAGGTCAGCGGCGGTGTGGTGTACGGTGAGAACCTGACGACAGGTTGGTCGTGGCCAGTGACCCACAGCGGCTACATCCGTGTGGAGGCCACACTGACGCAGCAAGGTCGCACGGTGGCCACTGGCAGCGACGATATCTATGCCGTAAAGATGAACGCACACGACATTACAGGCACCTGCCTCGTGGCCGACACCACGGGCGTACTGGCAGCCTATCTGCAACAGCAGGGCATTAGGACAGAGACCTACCAGCATGGACGTCCGCAGGGCGACTTCATGGTGGTCGGAGCGTTTGAACCCACACAGTTCGGAAGTGGATTCAGCGATATCCTCGAATGGGTGTACACTGGACACACCCTCGTCGTAGTCGACAACACTGAGCGATGGGCAGACCTACTCTGCGACAAGGAGGTGATGGACTATCGCGGCAGCAAGGTGCTTGGACGCTCATGGTATGGTGGCAACTTCTTCTGTCGCTCACATCCCGTTTTCGAGGGTTTACCCACCGACTGTGTGTTCAACTGGGAGTACCAGTGCTTCGCCGCCTACAACCGTCGCCGTTTGGGCTTGCGCGACTTCAACGGTGAGGTGCTCGTGGGCTGCGTCTCCGACCACCGTAAGGAGGTATACTCCGCTTTGTCGGAGATTGCTGCAGGCCGCGGTCGCATCCTCATCACGACACTTGACATCCCTGCCTGTCTGAAGGGCACGGTGGCCTATACCAAGAAGGTAGACCTGGATGGCATGAACGAGTCTATGAACACCTTCAACACACAAGGAATGAACAAGGCAGACGCCGTGGGACGGCAACTCCTGCTGAATATGCTACGCTATGCTTCCCACAACGGAAAACCATGACGCATAAGAAACCATCAAAAAAAGACGGGCAGACAGTGCGCCCTTATCCATCCCCGTGGTGGAGAGCACAGTGGGGTTAACGGCGAGGATGTAGGACATGGTCATGAAGGTGGTCATGCCGGCCAACAGTTCTGTCCTTACTGTAGTGGTTGCTGGGTCAAAGCCCAACAGGGTTTTCAATTTATTCATGGTAACTAACGCAGGATGGAGTGGTGGTCATACGCGGATTGACAAATGAGCACCCCATGAAGATACTATAGAGTAAATAGGGATTGGCTTTGTACCGACTGCCTATGACAACCTTCTTCAGGCCCTTGCAGTCCTTGAACGCCATGAACTCTGGCGATACCGATGCAGGAATGGACACCGATGTGAGGCGATTACAACCCTCAAAGGCACAGCTCTTGATGGCCGTAAGGGAGGCTGGCAACTGCAGTTGGGTCAGTCCCGTC
This sequence comes from Bacteroidaceae bacterium, assembly GCA_963588695.1. Lineage (GTDB taxonomy): Bacteria > Bacteroidota > Bacteroidia > Bacteroidales > Bacteroidaceae > Prevotella. The sequence goes on from CAVAIX010000027.1 coordinate 3,808, forward strand.
TTCTTGAAGGCGTTCTGATCGATGGTGGCGATGCCGTCAGGCAGATCCACACGAGCGAGCGACTTACAGTCCTCAAACATACCGATTGGAATGGTGGCTATATTCTGGGGCAGAACCACCTTCGACAGTGCCGTGCATCCCATGAAGACGGTATTATCGATCCTGTCAACACGACTGGGCAACGTGGCAGCGGTGAGTCCCGTACACATGGAGAATACACCGACACCTATCTTTGTCACATTGTCGGGCACGACCACGGTCTTCAGCGTCGTGTTACCGTTGAAGGCATAGTTCTGTATTTCGGTGACGGTAGAGGGAATGTTGATACTGGTAATCTTGGTGCGTGCAAAGGCATAGGATTCGATGGTCTTCAGTCCCTCGGAGAGCGTCACCGAGCGCACCTTGAGGTCGGCAAACGCACCATCACCGATGGCTGTCACCTTGAAGGTTCGTCCCACATAGGTAATGGTAGCGGGCACGGTATAGTCCTTGCCAACGGACTGGTCCATGTCGAGCGTCACCAGCGTGGCGGTCTGCTTGGCGGTGTTCACCTTAAACCACATCTCGCCCTGCTGCACCATCACGTCGCTGGAGGAGTTGCCCTCTGCCACCGTCACCTCGATGGTCTTCGTCTTGGGGTCAATGCTCTTCAACCACTGTGCCACACGACTCTCCAGATAGGAATAGACGGGGGTGAGGTCGGAAGCCATCACACGCTTGAAGGCATCGTCCTCCATGGCTACCCCCAAGGCACGGACATCGTCGGGGTCGTTATCCAGGATGCAGTTCACCACCTTGTTCAAGGCATTCACGCGGTCAGAGACCTCGTCCATGGCACTCTCGCGGCGGGACAGCATGGTCTCACACCCACCTTTGTCTTCACGCATCCTTTTCTCCAACATCTCGTGTTCGGCAAACAGCCGGGCGTTGGTCTCATGAGTCAAAAAGGGAAGGGGTCGGGCCCATGCAGGTTCCTTGGCACACTCGTCCGGGGGAGTCGGCGTAGTGCCGCCCACACGACCGTACCACTGTTTACGTCCCACACCATCGCAGAACTTGACGGTGATGACCTTCGTGGAGGGATGGAAACTGGCGGCACGCGCCGACTCGGCACTCCGCCGTGACTGCGAAGACTTGTTTCGTGCTCCGCGCACCTTGGACTCCACCTTGTTGACCGTCCTAACCGTCTCTTTCACCGACTCGGGAGCCACCTCTTCGGCAGCCTCCTTCGCCAATTGTGTTCCCACACTCTTGAGTTTCTTGAGGAAACCCTGTGCCGATGCCTGTGTAACACCAACGGTCACGCATAGCATCACTAACAGCACCCATCGTCTTATACCCATAGTCTTGTTCGTATTTGGTTTCTATTGGCAAAGGTACGATTAAGCGAGAGAAATACAAAGAAAAATTGTATTTTTCTTTGTATTTCCGAGCGAGAGTACCTTCGACGCGTAGCGTCAAAGGTACGATTTATTGCCGTTCAGACCGTTAGTGAACCAACTCTGGCCACCCGTCGGCTGTCCAACGCATCGTCCGCTCCACCAAGATGCTGGCACCATTGTGCGCTACACTGTATCCATGACAGAAGAAGCGGTCACCATCGGGGAAGGCGTAGGCCGCACTATGTCCCATGGCCTCATATTCTTTCTTGTCACCTTCGAGAATCAGCGTGCCGCCCCCGATGCGCATATCCTTGCCATCTCTGTCGAGGTAGGGACCTGCTACACAGCTGCTCCTACCCACAGCCACACGATAGTTGCTCTTGGCGCCACGACAGCAGTAGTCCCAACTCACGAAGAGATAGTAGTAGCCGCCATGGCGCATAATGAACGGAGCCTCGATGGCGTTCGTTCCAGCATACTTAGAAGTAGGGTTCGGCTCTGCCGTAGTGTCACCTGGAGCGTGGCGGCGCGCAATAGTGCGTGGCACTGCACCCTCCTTCACGTGCAGCGTCTGTCGGTCGAGTGGTATCAACTGGATACCATCCCAGAACGAGCCCCAGGTGAGCCAAGGCTGTCCATCACCGTCCACGATGAAGTTGGGGTCAATGGCATTCCACTCATCCCGTCCTTCTTTGGAAGCCACGAGGCATCCCTCGTCCTTCCATCCGCTAGCATTGGCCAGCGAGGTGTTGCTGAGCAGTCCGATGGCGGAGGTGTTCCTACCGAAAGTGGAACAGGAATAGGCCATATACCACTTGCCACCGTAGCGGATCACATCGGGCGCCCAAATATGCTTCGTGAACCCCGGGACACTGTCGTGCGTCCATGCCGGAATTTTCTCATCAGGCAGGACACCCTCCTGCGACAAGGTCCAGTGACGGCGATCGGTGGATGTCATCTGTGTGATGCCATTGCCAGTACAGTAGAGGTAATAGGTGTCACCCTCGTAGGCCATCACAGGGTCGTGCACTAATGGCTGTTCCACCATCTGCTGCGCCTGTACAGCAGGAGCGGCCATCCATACAGCCGCCCCTGCCAATAGTTGTAATAGTCTCATCTGTTTCGGTTATTTCTTCTTACCCCAATAACTCTTGTTTCCGTTCAGACCCGAGTATACCAGCGTCACCTTGCGCGGACTGGCCTCCCAGTCCACCTCACGCTGCACCTTCAGTTCTACACCATTGGCGGTAAGCGTGTTGGTCTGTGCATTGAAGTTCCAAGTGCCGCCCTTCCATACGCCGGAGGAAATCTTGTGGTCTGCGTCAAACGTCATTGTCGTCGATTCCTTCTGCACGCCGTACTTGTAGCCTAAGTCGATGTGTTCCCAAGTACCAGCAATCTCGCTCTCGCTGATGGTCACCTGCGGCACAGCACCGTAACGCTCAGGCATCACGACAGGCCATCCATTGGAGAGCCACTTGATGCTGCGTACACCACCCATCATGATGGCATTGCTTGCATTGATGCCTGCCACATTCTCTGGGAAGCGTTGTTGGGAAGCATAGTACCAGTTGCCGTTGCCATCGTCGAACACGGCACAGTGGCTGATACCCACCCAGCCATAGCTGTCGCTGAACTTATACGGATGGGTCAACACCGTGGGGCTGTCGTTGGCACCGTTAGCAGCATCGGTCACACTGCCGTCCATCGTCTCGTACGGACCGTCCACATTCTTCGAGCGGAGCACGCGCGTATTGTAAGGTACTGCCAGACCGTCGTAGGCTAAGAAGAGGTAGTAGTAGCCGTCGTGATAGACCACCTCGGGAGCCTCAGCACCCTGCCAACGACTGCCCTTGGTACGGGTGAAGATGGTCTTGCCGTAGGGAGCAATGCTCTCGGCCGTACCCCATGACTCGGGCAGTTCCGCCTTGACCTTACCAGTGGACGGGTCGAGCTGTACAGCAGCGATGCCGCTGTGCCACGAACCATAGATGAGCCAGTGCTCGCCGCTGGGTGTGATGATGAACGAGGGGTCAATGGCGTTGAACTTAAAGTAGCCCTCCCAGTCGCTGGTACTCTTACGAGTCCAGTCCGTTCCCTTATCCGAGGAGGAACAGATGACGAAGCCCTTGTCGGTCCATTTGTTGCTGGCAGGGTCTGTAGTCTCTGCCAGTCCGATGAAGGAACGTTCTGTCCAAGAGCCATCAAAGGTGCCCGTAGAGGAATTACCCGTCTTGATGTAGTTGTCCACCACCAAGCAGTAGTACATGCGGTACAGGTTATCGTTGACTTTGCGGACACAGGGTGCCCAGTAGCCGTAGTTCGGGTTACTGATGGCGGACAGTCCCTGACGCGAGCGAATAGCGTTCAACTCGTCTCTGGCCCAGGCGGGGGCGACGGTCATCGTACCACCTAAGTACTCCCAGTCCACAAGGTTCTTACTGCGGCGCGCATGGAAATGGCCGTGACCAGCGTGGGCGTTACCATAGCTGGCATCCGTCTGGTACATATAATAGTAGCCGTCGGCTGCCTTCATCACCGAAGGGTCGTGAACATTGGCCAGGTTCCACTGCTTGCGGTTCTCCCACCCTGCAATGGCGGTGTAGTTGTCCACATAGGTCGGACACGTATAGTTCGCCAGGTCGTCAGCGGTGGGGTCTGTCGGTGTCGGCGTTGGCGTCGGGGTGGGCGTCGGATCCGGGTCGTCTATGATCGGATCGTCGCCACCACACCCTGCTGCCAAAGCGGCAACCAGCAGAAAAGTCCAAAAATGAAATTTCTTCATAGTTTCTTTTCGTTGGTCAAAACGTTCTTGCGTTACTCAAATACCAGATGGGAACCATCTACGCTGAAGGTCACCTGAAGGTCATTGGGATCCACGGTGTTGATACCTAAATAGCTCTGGGTAGTGACACTGCCGTTGTTACCCGTCACGATGGCCTGCACGTCAGCTGTTCCATTGTTGCAGTTGGTAACATACAGCTTCACCTTCGCGCCATTCATCGCAGCCAGCCATGATACCCAGTCTTCTTGACCTCCGATGGGCGTACAAGCTGCATAGCCGTTGCCCCAACCATAGTTGTCGGCGCGTACCACGGCATATTCTGACAGGTCGGTCTTGCGCAGAATCACCAAGTAGTTGTTCCAGTTAGCGGCACCACTCGTGTAGTTGGTGAAGTTAAACTCATACGTCTTGCCCACGGGCACCTTGATGTCCTCGGTCAGTTCGCCCCAGAAACCAGTGGTGCAATCCGCTGCGCCGATAGCAGTCGGACTGGGAGTGGCGGTCTTGACTGTAGACTCAGCCACCGTCACCTCGACGGTGGTCTCACGTCCGTTCTCGGTGGTGATGGTCACGGTATGCTTACCTGCGGTCGTCGGGATAGCCGAGAAGGTCAGTTTGGCATTATCGAGGACGGCAGGATCACCTTCCACGTAGGTGGCCGTAACCTCCATACCTGTCGGGTCGAACGCTAAGGTGCGCTCCACACCATCCAGCGCGGCCGAGTTGTAGAAGTAATAGTCGGTACGCGTGGGTGCTTTCGTCACGGTGATGCTCTTGATGCCAGAAACGACATTGAACTTAGCACTGGCACTGATGGTACTGTTGGCTGTCTTTCCCATGAGCGTCTTGTCATAGGTGGCAACAATATATCGCTCACCCACGGCATTGAACACCGCCGTGCCGTTCTCGTCCTTGCCAATGGCTGGTACGACGATGAAGGAGAGCTCGCTACCATCGATTTCCTTCTGTGCACCATCGGCATAGGTTACCTGAGCCTTAATACCAGCAGTCATGTCCTTCAGTTCCGAACCTTTGTCCACCTCTTCCGGGACACCGATCAGTTCCATCTCGGCGGGTTGCTGGTCTTTGGCTTCCGTCACATCCATCACATCTTTGTCAAACACGTAGTGGCAACCATCGGTCGTGAAGTCCAAATACAAGTTGTCGGCCTCCACTGGGATACCAAGGTATTTCTGCGTAGACTTGGTACCCTTGTTGCCGACGACATCGGCCACGACATCACAGGTGTTGTCGCCGTAGTTGGTCACGGTCACCGTCACCCTTGCACCGTCCATCTCCGAGAGCCATGCTGCCCAATCCGCAGAACCAGTGTTGCTGTGTGTGATATTCGGGCAACCGTCTCCACCTACGGCCTCGCCCCATCCCCAGTTGTCGGAACGGAGCACCGCATATTCGGTCTTGTCGGCCTTGCGGAGCACGATAACATAGTTATTATAGTTTTGGGCACCAGACGTATAGTTGGTGAACGTGGTGGTATACACCTTGCCGCTCTCGATGTAGATATCCTGATCCAAGTGCGCGGTCCACCAGCCGCTGCTGTTGTCCGTAGCACCAAGGGTCGTCGGCGAGATGGTCGGCACGGCACCTTTCTTGCTGTTGGCGATGGAGTCGATCTTCTCGGTGAGTCCTTCTGGACTGTTGACACTGAACATTTCACTGCCCTCGCATCCTGTCAGTGCGGTCAGTCCAAGGACGGCCACACCGTATGCTGTTGCTAATCGATATAGATGTTTCATGATAAATCGCTTCTAAAATGTGTTATTGTTTCGGATTACTTGCTCAAGTCTACCACGGGATGAACCGTCCAGCCTCTTCCGAAGAAGTCGGTAGAGTTGTCGGTGCCATAGTTGGCAGAGTTACCCTTCAGGTTCGGGTTGTTGTTCAACAGGGTCTGATAGATGGGCAGGAACTCATGTCCCGGCAGATAGGTGTCGTAGGGGCACTTGTATGTCAGGTACGACGGCGCGTCGGCCTGAACCTGTGCGTAAGTGACAGGAGCCTTGATCTCGTTGACATCCACCTTGGGATTCTTGCAGACTGAAGCGTGCTCCTTCAACTGACTCAGACGACCGCTGTCGTAGAAGAAGCCCCAGCGAATCAGGTCCATGCCGCGTCCGTTCTCGCAACCAAACTCCTTGGGACGCTCCACGTTGGCTATCTGCTCAAAGAGTTTATCCTTAGTGTTGAAGTCTGCGAGTTGCAGGTCGGCCAGGTTAGCACGGTTGCGCACCTGGTTGATCCAGTTGATGGCCTGTTGCGTGGGACCGTTCACCTCGTTCTCACACTCGGCGGCGCGCAGCAGCACGTCGGCGTAACGCATCATGCGGAGGTTGATACCACACTTCAAACCCTGTATCACCGTGGAATAGAGTCCTGTACGCATATTGGTCCACTTGGCGATGGGGATGCCACCATTGTTATTATTGGTTCTGAGCGTGTCAGAAGAGGTGATCTTCTTGGTATAAGCCACATTGCCATTCTCAAAACCGTTCCAATCGGTCTCATACGTGCCGAGTGTCCAGTAGAGGCGCGGGTCGAGCTTACCGGCTGTGGTGCGCTCCTCCTTGAAGAGGTTGTAGAGCCAGGGGGAAGCAGACAGGTCAGCCCATCCACCAAAGTCACCAGGAGCGAAGTTGGTCTCCACGGCATGACCCTGACTGGCATTAGCACTGACATTCACTGGAGTCCACTCGTCATCGACACCTTGCGTACCGTAGTCCAGATACTGCACCTCGAAGAGGCTCTCGTCGTTGTTCTCGTAGGCAGAACCCTCGCGGAAGTTGTCACCGTAGTTGTCCATCAACTTATACTGGCCGTACTTCTGACCGATGATGTCCTTGAGGACGGTCAGTGCCTCACTGTATTTATGGCGGAACATCAGTGTACGGGCATAGTAGCCAGCGGCAGCACCGCAGGTGGCACGTCCCTTAGCCCATTCACCGCCAGTCTGACGGCTGGGAAGCAGTTCCATGGCCTCCTGGAAGTCAGCCTCTACCTGGTCCAGCACCTCGTCGCAGGTGTTGTTAGCACCGTAGAGTCCGTCCAGCGAAGAATAGGTGGAATAGTCCGTAATCAAGGGGATGTCCTTATAGTAGCCCACCAGATTGTAATAGGCAAAACCGCGGATAAAGAGGGCCTGCCCCTTGATGCGCCGCATGGCCTCTGTGAGGTCGGCGTTATCCCCCGTCGTACGGGAGAGAATGAAGTTGCACACGTTGATGCAGTAGTAATACTCACGCCACGGCCAGAACGAGATGTCTGTCGTAACGGGACAGTTCATGTCGTCAAACGGCATATACCATACCTGCGAGGCGTTCCATACCTCGTCACCACGCACGGCATCGAGCGTATAGCCCACACGTCCTGTAGAACCCTCCATGCGGAGGTCATGGTAGGCAGCGATGACACACTCTTCCAGGTCATCTGCCGTATAACCAAACGACCCAGTGGTCTGCTCGTTGGGGTTTACCAGTTCCAGCTTGTCCTCACAGGATGTGGTGGCCAATGTGCCCAGACCGAGGAACAGTGCTAATGATAATGTATTGAGTTTCATATCAAATATTCTTTTATGTAATGATTCTTGTCGTTCTTGTACTCCCTATCAGAAGGTGAAGTGGAGACCGGCCATAAACGTTCTGGCACTGGGGTAAGAGCAGAAGTTGTAGCCTGGGGTGAAGGTACCGCCAGCGTAGTCCACGTTGTAACCTTTATAGGCCGTGAAGGTGTAGAGGTTTTGGGCAGACACGTAGAGGCGCACACCGCTGACATAACCGCCAAACCACTTGTCGGGGAAGTTGTAACCTAACTCCACATTGGCAATCTTCCAGTAAGCGGCGTTTTGGATCTTACGCTCGCTAAAGAGGTCGTTCCATTCCAGCTCGGCGTTTCTGACCGCATAGGTACGGGGCACACTGGAGAGGTAGGTACCGTCGTCGGCATAACGGTTGGCATCGAGCATGGCCACGTCCTTGTTGCCATAGCCATAGCAGGAGTTCAAACTGTTGTAGATATCATCAGACACGTGGTAGTTGAGCACTCCGTAGGTGGAGATGCTCAGATCGAAGTTCTTATACTCCATGTGGGTGCTCAGACCGAAGTTGACCTTCGGCAGACCGCTACCTAACACGGTTTGGTCATCGGCATTGATGACGCCGTCGCCGTTGATGTCTTTATAGAGGCAGTCACCCACATTGGCACCATTCTGGGTGGCGTGGTTGTCGATGTCGGCCTGTGTGCGGGCAATGCCCTCATACACCCAACCATAGAACTGGCCAATCTCCTGACCCACGTAGGTGGCGTAGGCTCCAGTGATATAATACTCGGTGCCGAAGCCCAGCGAGGTCACCTTGTTCTTCAAGGTGCTCAGGTTGGCACTGATGTCATACTTAAAGGCGTGGTCGCGGTTGCGGTAGGTGGCCGAGAACTCGAAACCGCTGTTCTCCATAGAGGCAGCGTTCATCGTCACCGTGGTGTTGGCCACACCAGTCTGCTCGGGCACGGGAACACCGTACAGCAGGTTCTCCGACTTATTCTTATACCACTCGGCCGTGAACTCCAAACGGTTGTTGAACAGGGCGAGGTCGATACCCACGTTGGTGGTTTTCTTCTTCTCCCAGGCGATGTTCTCGTTCACGTAGGTGGCAATTTTAGAACCTGTCACTTTGTTGTTGCCAAAGCTGTAGGTCATGTTGTTGCGTGCCATGGTGGCCATATACTGGTATTCACCGATGTTCTCGTTACCTAACTCACCGTAGCTGGCACGCACCTTGAACATATTAACGATGTCACGACTGATGGGGAAGAACTTCTCCTTGTCGAAGCGCCAACCCAAAGAGATGGAGGGGAAGGTGGCCCAACGGATGCTCTTGGTCAGACGCGAGCTACCATCACGACGTACCACGGCAGAGAGCAGGTATTTCTCGTCGTAGTTATAGTTCAGACGTCCCACATAGGATGCTAAGGTGTGTTTGTACTCATAAGAAGAGGAGTAGGTGTTCTTGGCATTCTGAAGCTGGAGGAAGTACGGCTCCGAGAACTCCACGCCCCATCCAGTCAAGAGGTTGGTATTCTCTTCTTCATAGGTCATACCAGCCAGCAAGTCGATATTATGCTTACCAATAGAACCCGTGTATTTCAAGGTATTCTCCACCAAGGCATCGCTGTAGTTGCGTGAGCCCTTGGTCAGACGCTCGTTGCTCTTGTCCAGATAAACGCGGTTGCTCTGAATCCACGCCGGAATCCAGGTCTTGTCCTTACACTCGGTCTTGCTGTAGGAGAGGTTCACATTATAGTGCAGGCCGTGGTTCTCGCTCTTGACACCTAACATGTTGAGCAGATCTACGTCGGCAGAGGCGGTTCCCACGAAGCGGTCTACCAGCGTGTTACGCTGCAGAATATTGTTGACCAGCAACGGGTTGGAGGCCGAGATATCACCATGTACGGTGTCGTAATACACACCATAGCCGTAGGCATCGTAGCGGTAGCTGCTGGCAGCACCCACCATGTCGTCGAGCACCCATGTGGAACTGTCGTACGCTTTGATGGTGGGCTGCATCAGTAAGGTTCCGCGCAACACGTTGGTCACGTCCCCATAGAGTCCCTGCACATACTCGCTGGCATTGGAGAGTGCCATATTATCTTGGTCGGAATGAGAATAGACCATGCTGGTGCGGAACTTCACGAACTTGGTGTCCATGGTATTGTTCACGCGAGCGGTATAACGCTCGTAGTTCGGGCCAGCACCCTCCAGTGTTCCCTTCTGGTTGAAGTAGTCAAGCGATATATTATAGGTACTGTGTGCACTACCACCGCTGAGGGCCACGTTGTGGTTTTGGCGGATGCCGGTCTTGAACACCTCGTTGAACCAGTTGGTATCGGTGGCATCCCGGAAATGGTAGTTGCCGTCTTCCCCATAGCTATAACCGCCAGGAAGCGTCGTACCAGAGTTAGCGCAAGCCTGTCCGAGGTAGTTGCTGTACTGCGCGGCGTTCATCACGTCGTAGACATCACTGGGAATCTGGTCTGCACCGAAATAGCCTGAATAGTCCACCTTCAACGGCTGGTCTTTCTTACCGTTCTTCGTGGTGATGATAACCACACCGTTGGCGGCACGCGAACCATAGATAGCACCAGCTGAAGCATCCTTCAGAATCTGGATGGTCTCAATGTCGTTCGGAGAGAAGTCGCGGATGGTGGTACCCATCGGCACTCCGTCGATCACATAGAGTGGCGCGGTACTACCGAAAGAGCCGATACCACGGATACGTACACTCGGGTCTGCACCAGGTTGTCCATCGGATGTAATCTGCACACCAGCTACTTTACCTTCCAGCATGGTGGAGATATTGGAGTTCGATACGCGTTTCATCTCTTCCGCATTCACGATGGCCACGGAACCAGTGAGGTCGGCCTTCTTCTGCGTACCATAACCGACAACGACCACTTGCTCCAGCATCACATTGTCGGAAGAGAGTTGAATGGGTTCGAGGACAGCGCGTCCGCGCACGGCGATTTCACGATCCTTGTAACCCAGATAGCTTACAATTAGTGTGGTATTGGCCTTCACCTTGATTTCGAAGTTACCATCGAAATCAGTCACCACTCCAGTCCGGGCATCTTTGGTCTTGACCGTAGCGCCAATCAGCGGCTCGCCCTGGTCGTCAACCACCTGTCCCTTGACTGTAATCACCTGATCCTGTGCTATTGCAGCCATGACAGGTGTCGGCATCAGCAACGAAGCACCACCGACTGCCCCAAGGCATAGCATCATAGAGAATAACTGTTTTCTCATTTCTTTAGGTTTTTATTGTTTGTTAATAATTTAGGTTTATATGTCCAGCGGCAAAAGTACGATGAAATGAGAAACAGCAGGTGGATAAACACAATATTAAGGTGGATAAAATGCAAAAACAGTGGACAAAACTTCACTTACCAAACCTATCCACCCCTTGTGTCCCTACACAGGCCGAAGCACTAAAATTCCTAAAAATAAATTAATCCGTGTCAAGCGTCCCTTTGTATGAAGACGGTGACACACCATACAGCCGGGTGAAGCACCGAGTAAAATACTTCGGGTCGTTGAACCCCACCCGATAGGCTATCTCGGTGATATTGCGGTTTGCAAAATTCTTCGCAATCATCTTTTTCGCCACATCAAGGCGGTAGTTACGGATAAACTGTGCCGTGGGAAGGCCGGTCTCTGTATTGAGCCGTTTGCTGAGGGCACTGCGGTTCATACCCATGGCTTTTGCCAGTTCATGTACGCCAAACTCGGAATTGCCATAATGCTGCTCCATGACCTCCACGACACAGGTCATGAAAGACTTCGTATGCTTTTCCACCTCTTGCTTGTCGGCCTCAATAGTCTTCGCTTGGCTTTCGTGGTATCTGCGTTGGTTTTCCAAAATGGTCTGAATACGACTTTGGAGCTTGCCTGGATCGTCACTGTCTTTCAGCGCAGCCTCTATCGGGCGGTACAAGGCCACAGCCTCGCGCTCCCTCATCACGTTCAACCGACGCGTGTAGATCTGTTTTCCCACCACCACCAAGCCGACCAGAACGAGCAACAGAAACCATCGACTCTTCCAGAAATACGGCGTAACGCTGATGGGCACGGAGATCACCTGCTCCTGATCCGTGCCGAAGGATGAGATGTATTTCACCTCAAACTCATAGTCACCAGAGGGCAGGGTGGAATACCGGACACTGTGCTGTCCCGATGGCAGACTAATCCAGTCCTTTTCATAACCACGCATCCGATAGAGGTACATGCCCTGCGTCTCGTTGCTGTAGTTCAGCGCAGAGAAACTAATGGTGAACGACTTGTCACTCTCGTGTAAACGAACCTGTTTGACAATGGAGATATCCTCATCCAGATAGTTGCTGCCAGCATAAACGGGCTGGTTGTCGACCAACAGTCCCGTAAAGCGCAGATGGCCGGGGTTATAGGCCGCATGGTTGATACCATTCACAGCCATCATCCCGACATCCGTACCTAAATAAATGATGCCTGACTGACCGCATACAGCACCATTGAAATAGAACTGCGGACTGAGCAGGCCATCTTCTTTGGTGAAGTTGCAGAATGTCTCGTTCCTGGGATTGAAGATGGACAGGCCGTTGTCGGTCGCTATCCAGAGCATACCGTTTCGGTCTTCGGCAATGCCCTTCACCGTATTGTTCGCCAAGCCGTTGCCAGTGGTAAACGACTTGACACAGGACTCTCCGTCCTTGTCGTAGTTGCAGCAGTACATGCCATAGCCATTGCTACCTGCCCATATCCTACCATCCTTCGTCTGACAGAGCGACAGTATTTTGTCGATGACTCCACTCTGGGGATGGTCTAACTTATAGGGGTGGCGCTTCACGTTGAAAGTGCCATGAACCCGATCGCGCGATTTGAGGTCCACTTCCACCAGTCCCTGCACACATCCCATCAATAGTTCCCCACTGGTCGTAATCAGACTACCGATGCAGCCGCGTACGTCTCGACATCCTGGGAAAGGCTCCATCAGTCGACCCCGTTTCTGATCATAGAAGAATACGCCGTCATTGGTACCAATCCACATTCCGCCGTTCATAGCATCATAAGCCAGTGCACCCACAAAGTACAACAGGGGGTTCTGCTCTTCTATTCGCGTCATCCGACCAGGCTGCGAGAAAGGCATCACGGCCACGCCCCTCCCCCACGTACCAATCCACAGCTGTCCACTACCATCTGCGGCGAGGGTGGAGACACTGTTGTGGGGTAAGTTAGAATTGGCCGTTGTGTAATGCACGAAACCACCATTGGCTGAACGACGGTTCAGACCACCTTCCACCGTACCCACCCATAGGGTACCATCCTCTTCGGTATAGATGGCGTTGACTGCATTACGCGAAAGGCTGGACACCGCTGCTGGGTCATTGCGATAATACTCCAATTGCAACAAGCGCGGTGTCAGTTTGGTGATGCCGCCAGTCTCCGTACCAACCCACACCTGCCCGTCCTTCGAGAACAGACAGTTAACGAAGTTGCTGCTCAACGGATTGGACACACTACCAGTGTTCCAGTGTTCTATCTGTCCCCGTTTATCGTCAATGACATCCACACCGCAAAGGGTTCCTACCAATAGTTTGTCGTCGGGAGACACGGCCAGTCCCGTCACAACCTCGTGTTGCAAGGACATCTCACCAGGCAGACCATGGTATTCCCGTTTATCACTGCAGAACAGGCCATTATTGGTGGCCATCCATAACTTACCATTATAGACCGCAAAGTCCGTGGCATAACGGTTTCCCAAAGGTGCGAACATCGCCGTGAGGTCTTTTCGCTCCAGTCTACCACCACGGGCAGAGAGCTCGCTGACCCTGCCATTGTTGCACAGGATGACAGTGCCCCGTCGATAGACATCGGAGAGTCCTAAGTCGGGGGCGTTGAAGGGACAGGGTGTAGACAGCACCTCGTCCACGTCCCCCGATGCGTTAAACGAAATACGGTAGAGCGTAGAGCGCGTCAACATCCAGACACATCCTTTCGCGTCACTATACACACGGGTACACCCTTCCTTGAAAGCCGCATCTAACAGCCGCTGCCGCCTGCTGTCCACGCAGACGGGTTTTACTGGTTGCAGGGTAGTCAGAC
>CAVAIX010000028.1:0-17449 GCA_963588695.1 Bacteroidaceae bacterium
GACAGAGCCACCTGTAGGGTGTAGAGGTAGGGTGTCTCTGCCGTCCACTTGTGGGGCTTGGCCACCTGCAACGTCAAGTCGGCAGTGCCGTCTTTGGCCGTTCCTTCGGTGGTGGCTACCTGCTTGCCGTCGCGGTCGAACAGGCTGAGGGTGAGTGCTCCGTTGCCCTTCACCTTAGCCGAGACGTGGAGCACACCGTCCCGATAGTCGTTGGTCAGGTCGGGGGTGACGCGGATGTCCTCCAACTGCGTCTTGGCATTGCGAGCAAAGAGGTAGCTCTCTCGCGCCACGCCGCTCAGACGCCAGAAGTCCTGGTCTTCACACCAGGAGCCGTCGCACCAGCGGAAGGACTGGAAAGCAAAGAGGTTCTCGCCCTTCTTCAGATAAGGGGTGACATCGAACTCAGCGGCCACCTTGCTGTCCTCCGCATAGCCCACGAACTGTCCGTTGACGTAGAGGTAGATGTTAGAGGTGACGCTACCGAAGTGGGCGATGATTTGCTTGCCGTCCCAGTCGGCAGGGATATTGACCGTGCGGCGGTAGGAACCCACGTGGTTGTCCTTGGTCGGCACGGCAGGCGGCTGCTGGTCAAAATGACCACGCCAGGCAAAGCCGATATTCACGTATTCAGGCTGTCCGTATCCCTGTAGTTCCCAGTTGCCTGGCACCTGGATGCTGCCCCAACTGGAGTCGTCAAGGTCGGTCTTGAAGAAGTCCGTGGGGCGCTGGTCAGCGTGCTCTACCCAGCGGAACTTCCACGTGCCGTCCAGCGACAGGAAGTTGCAGCTCTTCGTCTTGTCGGCCTTAGAGCCGTCTGGGGCGGTCTCGCCTGGAGCGAAGGCAAAGGTGCTGGTGTGCAGTGGGAAACGGTTGATGGCATTCACCTGGAGGTCGTGCCATTCGGTGAAGGTGGGCTGCTGGACGGCAGGGGTCTGCGATGGCTTGGCAGTCGCCTTCGGCTTCTGGATGCCGAAGGCCACAGCGGCCAGTCCTGCCATACTCAGCGTAAAGAACAGTCTTTGTTTCATGCTAATATTTATTTAGGTGTTTATGGATTACCATTTATCGCTGGTCACGATGTTATCTCGCCAGTGGTGGTCCTTCGGGAACGGCTGGTTGTTCCATGCCTTTACCTGTGTCCAGGGCTGTGGAGCATCGGTCCAGAACGGATGGTCGGCAGGCAGCCCGAGCGGCATAAAGGCCAGGGTCGTCATGTAGAGCGATCCGTTGTTGGTGTACCAGTCGGCTACGTCCTTCTGTGATGTGCCGCAGAAGCCGATGGAGAGATAACCCTTCTCGTTGAAGTTGTTCTCTTGGTCGAACATCCGGTGGAGCACCTTTGTCAGGGCAGCGCGCACCTGTCCGTTGCTCAAGTCTTCCGGCAGCGTCTGATACCAAGCCATCAGTGCCAGCGGCTGCATCGTAGCCATACGATAGGGAATGCTGCGCCCGAAGGCTGGGAAGGTGCCTTCTGGTGAGATAAATCTTTCGAGGATGATGCTGTACTTCTGGCAGCGCTTCAGTGCGCGGTCGTGGTATTTCTGATAGTCGAGGCGCGAGTTGACCTTGGCATCCACCATGGCCTGTAGTGTTTCTAAGTACATTGGATGGAATACGTAGCTGCTGTAATAGTCGAAGGCGAACACAGGACCATCGGCATACCAGCCGTCGCCCACGTACCATTCCTCCACCTTGCGACAGGTCGAGTTGACGCGGTATTCGTCAAAATCACCGCCAGCCTTCGCCATAAAGCTCTCGATGGTCGAGGAGAAGAGTAGCCAGTTGGTGTAGGGTGGGTCAATCTTCCGCAGTTTTGCAAACTCCGCCAGATAGCGTTGTTTGGTCACGTTGTCCAAGGGTTCCCACAGCGTGTCGTAGGCGCGGAGAAAACTCTCAGCGATGTAGGCCGCGTCCACGAGGTTCTGCCCGCCAATGCCCCAGCAGAGGTAGTCGGGATTTTGCGGGTCTACAGCGTTCTTGTAGGACGCTAATGCCCACTCGCGGAGCTGTTTGCGTTGCTTGCCCTCTGCGGTGTCGTCGTCAGGCAGGGTGAGCCATGGTGCTACACCGGCCATCAACCTGCCGAAGCACTCCATGTAGAGCACCTTTTTGTTGCGGTTGTCGAAACTGGGACTAAACTCCGTCTGCATATTCTTTTGCAGTTCGCCCTTCGCCATGTTCTCCAGCACGGGTTGTGCTATCTTGTAAGTTAGCGCACACCAGTATTCGCGGTCGTTCTGTACTGTGGTTTTCTTCTTGGCGGCTTGGATGCCTGCAAAGGGTAGCAGGGCTAACAGGAGTGTCGCAATGGTTGCTTTATAATAAGAGAGGTATTTCATAGGTTATTTTCAGTCGGTAAATTTGTTATTGTTATACGTTTGTCGGCTGTCAAACACTGAGTATTTCAGCATTGTGACTGCAAAAATAAGAAAAAATAGTCGGAAATGGTTCGTGTGACCTGCTTTTTTATTGTTTTTTCAGAACTGTAACATCGTTTGAAAAGCGTGGGCCACTATCTCCGAGCAGCCCACGCTCTTTCTAACTAATAATAAAAACCTAAAACAAACTCAGGATTAGTCCTTGACTTCATAGCCAGGGTTCTGCTCCAGTTTAGCGTCCTTGTTGAGCTGGATTTCCGACAACGGGATGGGCAACAGGGTGTGGATGTTGGCGTTGTAGCCTTCTATCTTCTTCGTGTCATCCTTCTCAGCCCACTTGCTGGTCATCATGTTGACGCGGTTGGTCAGCTCGCCAGTGCGTACCAGCGTAAAGCGGCGGTTTTCCTCGCCCACCATTTCGCGGATGCGCTCGTCAAGGATAAAGTCTATGGTGATGTCGGATGCACTCACCTTGCCAGCTCCAGGAGCGATGGTGCGATAGTCCTTGAAGGCGCGGTCGCGCAGCACGTTGATGTCTTCGGCTGCCCCTGAGGTGTTGCCCTGACGGAATCGAGCTTCAGCCCTCAGCAGGTAAGCCTCGGCAAAGCGCATGATGGGGAAGTCCTTGACCATGGACCAGCCGAAGTCGTCCGTGGGGTCGTAAGCACCCCATTTCGTGGTGTGGGGGTACATCACGTTCAGCGTGTCGCTCTCTTTGCAGTATACCCTGTCGCCCAGACCAATGGTTACCTTCTTTACAATCTTGCTCTCGTCGGTCTCCCAGTAGCCGTTGGCGTTGATGCCGATGGTAGCCTTATCAGCGTTGGGTTGCTTGTTGCAGTAGAGGATGCGACGGATATTGTAGTTTGAGTTGCGAATGTCGCCCTTCTGGAACACGCCGTATTTCACGTAGTTGCTCAGGCGGAGACGGCCGTTGCCGCGTCCACCGATGGAGTCAGCGTTCTGCATGAAGTCGGAGAGCTTGTGGAAGGCTGCCACCCAGTTGCGGCGTTGCTGCGGTGCACCGATGGTGCCACCAGACACGTCGGAGCTATATTCCATTTCAAAAGTCCAGATGCCCTCGGTGTTGCCCTGGCTGCGGCGCTGGTTGCCCCAGCGGAACATGTCGTGGTAGTAGTCGCCGCTCTCGCTGGTGAACTTTCCGTAGCGGGCATTGATCAACTTGTAGTTACCGCCAGTGATGGTCGGGGTGATGGCATCCTCAGCCTTCTTGAAGTAGGAGGCATCGCGCATTCCCATGCGCAGGAATGCTTGTGCGGCCAGCATGCGGGCTGCGTCCTTGTTGATGCGCGACTCCTTCTTGACGGCAGTCACCTCGGGGAGTCCAGCAATGGCGTCGTTCAAGTCCTGTTCAATCTGTGCGTCCACTTCAGCCACTGGCGTGCGGGTGTAGTTGGTCGTGGGTGTTGCGGCAGCCTCAGTGAGCAAGGGCACTGCGCCCCAGAGCGTTACCAACTGGTCGTAGCAGTAGGCGCGGAAGAACTTTGCCTCGGCCACTTCGGCCTTGTCGCTCTCCTTGTCTGCGCTGGCAGCGATGATCTGGTTGGCGTTGCTGATGATGCGGTACAGCTGTTTCCAGTAGAAGCTGACACCGCCGTTCTCGGAAGTCAGTTGCGAATACTTGTAGAAAGGAGTCTCCACGCCCTGCACATCGCCGGGTGCACCCACGTCGGTGCCGTCCTGCCAGATGCCGGCGAAGCCCTGCTGGTCGCTCCATCCGAGGATTTCCCCGAACTGGTAGTGCAGACCCTGAATCTTTGCCGTTACGTCTGAAACGTTTGTTCCATAGTTGGAATACATCTTCTCGTCAAGAAAGCTGTCGCTGCATGACGTGCTTCCCCATGCCAACACCGTGGCCACGGCGGAAGCCTTGAATATATTGTTCAGTTTCATTGTTGTTCGTGTTTAGAAGGTTAAGTTGATTCCGAAGGTATAGCTCTTGGTCATGGGGTAGTTGTCCTCCCAGCTGGCTGTTGCTCCAGAAGCAGTGGTCTGTGAAATGCCGCGGCCTATCTGGCGGGTCTCAGGATCCCAGCCTGTCCAGTCGGTGAAGGTGAAGAGGTTGCGTCCAGTGAAGTAGACGGTCAGTCCACCCAGTCCTACGCGCTTCATAGTGGTCTCGGGGAAGGTGTAGCTCAGCGTCACGTCCTTGATGCGCGTGAAGCTGGCATCTTGTGCGAAACCGTAGCCGTGCTTGTTGGAGGTCTTGCGCAGGGAACGCCACTCGTTGCTCTTGTTCTCGGGTGTCCAGTAGCCGATCTCGGTGGTGGTGTTGCGTCGTCCCATCTCGTCGCCAGCCATACCAATCAGGGTGTTGTTCTTCATCATGCCCTGTACGGTCTGGATGAAGATGCTCAGCGACAGTCCTTTGTAGGTGAAGGTGTTGGTGAGTCCGCCAATCCATTTCGGCGAGGTCTGTCCCTTCACGTGGCGGTCGTTGTCGTCAATCTTACCGTCACCGTTGCGGTCAGCCAACTTCACGTCGCCAGCTTCTGCTACGGGATCCCAGTTTAGATGCTTGCCTGCGGCAATCTCGTCTTCCTGCCAGATGCCCACCATGTCGTAGTCGTAGATGACGCCAATGGGCTGGCCGATGAACCAACGGTTGCCCAGGTCGTCCTGTCCGTCACCGTAGAGATCTTTAATCTTGTTCTGGTTCTAGGAGAATACCAGGGTCGTGCCCCAAGTGAAGTCCTTGGTGACGATATTCTTGGAGTTGACGGTCAGTTCAATACCCTTGTTGGCGGTCTTACCCATGTTAGCATACACATCATCGAAACCAGAGATCTTCGGCAGGTTGCGCTTCAAGAGCAGACCAGTGGTTGTGGAGGAGTAGACATCCAGGTTACCGTTGATGCGGTTGTTGAAGAAGCCAAAGTCCAGACCGACGTTGAAGGTCTTGGTGGTTTCCCACGAGAGGTTCTCGTTACCCATACGGGTGGAGGACACCAGTCCGACGGCTGAGCTGCCGCCCATGGCAAACTTCTTAGTGTCTAACTTGATGAGGGTCTGATAAACGCCAATGGCCTCGTTACCCGACTTACCGTAGGAGAGGCGCAGCTTCAAGTTGTTCAGCCAGTTCTGGCTCTTCTGCATGAACTGCTCGTTGGCAATATTCCAACCCAAGGCCACGGAGGGGAATGTTCCGTACTTGTTGTTCTGTCCGAACACCGAAGAGCCGTCGCGACGCACCGTGAAGGTGAAGAGGTAGCGGCTGTCGTAAGAGTAGTTCAGACGACCCATCTGGGAAACGGTGGTGTACAGGTCAGCATACGACTTGACGGAGGCTGTCTCGGCAGCTTCCAAGTTGCCGTAGTTCAGTTCGTCGTTGATGAACTTCTGTCCCTGTGCGGTTGACTCAGAGAACTTTTTCCGCGAGGCAGCGTACAGTCCTGTGAGGTCGAAGTGGTGCTTGTCAATGTCTTTGGCGTAGGACACGATGTTCTCGATGGTGTAGGTCTGCGTTTCTGCGTTGTAGATCTTACCCGTGCCGAGCAGGTCGTTGGCTGCAGCACCCGTGTAGGTGTTCTCGCGCTTTGGCGCGTAGGAGTAGCCCGCGTTGAGCTTGTATTTCAGTCCAGCCAACGGCTTCCAAATATGTCCGAAGTCCACCTCGGCGAAGCCGTTGATGCTGATGTTCCACTGGCGGCGTTCAGCCTGTTTGGTCAAGCCAATCATCGGGTTGGCCCACAACTGCTCCGAGAGCATCGGGTAGATGCAGTAGCTGCCGTCATCTTCGTACATCTTGCCCCAGGGCGACATAGCCTCCGCGTTCAGGAAGTTGACGCGTCCGCCGTCGCGGTTATGGGAGGCGATGTAGGTGTTTGTGCCAACTTTCAGATAGTCTGTCACGTCTGTGTCGATATTGGTGCGCAGGGAGTAACGCTTGTAGTTGTAGCCTTTCAGCACGCCCTTCTGGCTGAGATAGTCGCCAGAAATGTAGTATCTGGTTTTCTCTCCGCCGCCAGCCACGCTGACGTTATGGTCGGTGATGATGCCAGTCTGCGAAGCCTCGTCGTAGATCCAGTCCGTCTGTACGCCTTTGGCGTAGTTGTCGGCCTCGTTGGCGTACTTCACGTTGTCGCTGTACATGCTCTCACCGGGGTTGATGGCCACATAGTCTTTGTAGCGCTGGATGATCTGGTCGCCGTTGCAGAACTTCAACTTGTTGGAGAAGTCCTCGAAGCCCACGTAGCCACTGTACTTGATGGTCGGCTTGCCGCTCTTTCCGTGCTTGGTGGTGATCAGGATGACACCGTTAGCACCGTTCGTACCGTAGATGGCTGTGGCCGAAGCGTCTTTCAGAATCTCCATGGACTCAATGTCGGAGGGCGCAATGTCGTTGAGCGAGCCGCCCGTCTTGTTGATGGGCACTCCGTCCACGACGATGTACGGGCCAGAGTTGGCGTTGATGGAGTTCTGTCCGCGCACCAAAGCGTCTGGTGCGTCACCAGGGATGGAGGAGTTCTGCGTGATGGTAATGCCAGCTGCCGCACCTTGTACTGCCTGCAACACGTTGGTCACGGGGAGTTTGTCCAAGCGCTCCTTGCCGATGGAGGTAACTGAACCCGTCACGTCCGATTTCTTCTGTACACCGTAACCCACTACCACGAGGTCGTTCAGTGTCTGACCGTCTTCCTCCATCTTAATAGAGAGGGGAGCCGTTCCGGCCTTGACGGTGACGGGTTTGAAGCCGATGAAAGTGATTTCGAGGGTTGCTCCTGCGTTGGCGTTGAGGCTGAACCGTCCTTCGAGGTCTGTCACCGTGCCCGTCTGTGAGCCTTTGACCCTAACGGTCGCTCCGATGACAGGCTCGCCTGTCTGGTCCAGAACCTGCCCCTTGACAACGCCTGTCTGTTGAACAGCCTGCGTGGCCGGAGCCGCCATCATGGACTGCAATGGCCAGGCCATGCCCGATGCCACTGCGGCCAACATCATCAATCTTCTTGACGAAGTTTTCAGATTTACATTTTTCATTCTGTTTTGTATTTATTGGTTAGTAATACAGTTTTACGTGTATTGGTCGATAACTCTGCCGCAAAGTTCGCTGAAATGGACTAAAACGAGGGGAACAATTTGTGAATCTTGGGGAACAATTCGCTAAAAAGCTCCTCGAAATGTTTCCACGCCTACGGGTTTCTATATTTTTCTGCCTGGGAAAATATATTTCCCTAACTGGGGAATTTTATTTCCCTGCCGAGAGAAAAAATTTTCTCTGCCGAGCGCGTGAAAAAAATGAGGGGAAATGGTTTCTTTTTCCAAAAAAAGACGTAACTTTACATCCGAAATAGAAAAACGGCTAAAAACTGAAGGAGATGAAACCTCTTTGTACCTTGTTTCTGTGGCTCTTTTGCCTTGTTGCGGCCTTCGGGGAAGACTTTCCTTACCGCAGCCTGCCCCCGTTCGTTGTCGCCCCATCGGAGAATGCCAACTGCATGATGTTCGACCGAGATGGACTGATGTGGCTCGGCACTAACGTCGGCCTAAAGTCCTACGACGGCTACACAGTGAAGACCTTCCGCTCTGATGCCTATTTTCCCGATATCCTGCCCAACAATACCATCCGCTCCATCGCCGAAGACCGAGACGGCAACCTTTGGCTCGGTACGCGCAACGGACTCGTGCGCATGAACCGACGAACGGGCGTGTTCCGCACGTTCCACCTGCCCGCAGAGAGCCAGCGCGTGGTCTACACGCTCTACGTGAGCAAGGACGGGACGCTGTGGGTCGGCACAGACGGCGGCCTCTCCGTGTTCAATCCGCAAGACGAGACCTTCCACACCTACGACGGCAGCAACACGTGGCTCGTCGAGGCAAACGGTGAGCGACAGAAGATGCCAGAATACAGTGTGAAGGCTATTTTGGAAGATCGCAATGGCGAACTGCTGATAGGTACTTGGTCGGCAGGACTGCTGCGCTTCCGGCGCGGTAGCCACGAGATGCACCGCTACCCTCGGCTCAACGCCATGAACTCGGCCTACTCGCTTTTCTTCGACCGGAAACACCGCCTCTGGGTGGGCACGTGGGGCTACGGTGTGCTGCGCATTGATAATCCAGACGATATCCGCCACCCAGCCGTCCGCCACTATCCCTACACCATCACCCACTTCGACACCTATTATAAAATAGTGGAAGACCCTGTGTCAAGAAAACTCTGGGCCTGCACCCGCGAGGGCGTGTGCTGCATCGACTGGGAAGACGACAGTGCCGAATGGCAACACTACGCCTACGTGGGCGAAACAAAGCTGACCTTCAATAATGATATTGCGACTGACGGACAGGGAAACATCTGGCTCTGCACGCAGAATGACGGTATTGTGCAGGTGACAACAACACCGTCGCCCTTCCATAACTGGAACTTGAACCGCCACTCGAATCTGACCATCCATTGCCTGTATAGTATGTTCACCGCTGACGGCGAGTGGTTCTGGTTAGGACTGACCCCTTATGGACTCGCCCTCTACAACCGGCGGACGCACACCACCTATTATAATAAGGGGATTCCTGGCTTTGCCGCACTCAACGACCGCATCCTCACCACCAGCATCTCTGCCATCGTGCAGCGCTGCAACGGTGAACTGTGGTTTGCTGTCAACAACTACGGAGTCATCGTGAAGCCTCCCGTCGGCAACGCTCGGAATCTGAACCGCAAAAACACCAGATTCATCCGAGAAGACTTCGTGAACACACTCTTCGAGTCGCGCGACGGTGTGATGTGGATTGGCGCGCGCAGCGGAATGGGACTCGCCTTTCCTGACAACACGGGAACCACACTCACCATGAAGGAAGGTAACGCCGACTTCAGCATCTGCGACATTCGCCACATCACGCAAGACCGTAACGGCACCGTTTGGGTGGCCACCGACAATAAGGGCATCATCCGCATCACGGGAAACCCCCGAAACGCAAAGACGCTGAAATACAAGCAGTACAGTCCCGACCGGGACAACTTCGCCATCAACGATGCTACGGCCTGCCTGGAAGACAGCCAAGGACGGCTGTGGGCTATCTCCAGCAGTAGCGGACTCTTCCTCTACAACAGGGAGACAGACCGCTTTGAACCCAAGAACCGCGACTTCCACCTGCCCGCTGTGCGCGCGCTCGCCATGATGGAAGACCACGACGGCCACCTGTGGCTGACCACCGAACGGGCACTGGTGCGTCTCGTTATGGGGAAGGACAATCGCCCAGAGAACGTCACCAACTTCACGAAGGAAGACGGCATTGGCGACCAGCGCTTCGCGGCCAACAGCTGCTGCAAGTACGGCAACGAACTCTTCTTCGGTAACGGCGTCAGCTTCTGCTCCTTCGTGCCAGGACAGGACGACAAGGCTGGCAAGGGATGGGGCAAGAAACTCGTCGTCACCGACCTCCTAATAGACGACCAGTCCTTTGTCATGTTAGACTCCGCAGAGCGGCAGCGTATCTCGCAGGAAATGCCTGGCTACACGCGCCATTTAGAACTGCCAGCACACGTCAAGAAACTGACCGTTGAGTTTGCCCTGCTCACCTACGGCAATGCGGCTAAGAATATCTACGCCTACCGCCTGGACGGCTACGACAACGACTGGCAATACATTCTTCCCGAAGACCATCGTGCCACCTTCCAAAACCTGCCTTCTGGCACTTACCACCTGCACCTGAAAGCCACCGACAGCTACGGACTCTGGCAGGAACTGCCCTACGTCCTCACCATACGTGTGCTGCCGCCGTGGTACGCCTCGAACATCGCCTTAGTACTTTATGCACTGCTGCTCATCGCCGCTGTGTTCAGCTGTGCTCGGTGGTACAGAGAACACCTGCGGACGAAGAACCGCCTGCAGATGGGAGTCATCTTGGCCAATATCACCCACGAACTACTCACACCGCTCTCCGTCATCTCCGCCACCATCTACAAACTGAAGGGGCAGGCTCCGCAGTATGAGGACGACTACGAGGTGATGGACAGTAACATCAGCCGCACCACACGACTGCTGCGCCAGATGTTAGAGGTGAGGAAGTCGCAGGCTGGACAGCTCCGCCTGTTAGTGAGCAAGGGCGACCTCGCCACCTTCGTGCGCAACGCCTGCGAGAGCATCCGCCCCATGGCCACACAGCGAAAGGTCAGTCTGGAACTCAGCGTCCCCGAGTCGGGCGGCAAGACCGCATGGTTCGACGCAGATAAAATGGACAAGATCCTGTACAACCTGCTTTCCAACGCCATCAAATACAATCGGGAGGAGGGACGCGTGGCCGTGACGCTAAGCCTCTCCAAGGACGAGGCCACCATCACCATTCGCGACACAGGCATTGGAATGTCGAAAGACAAACTGAAACACCTCTATACGCGCTTCTTCGACGGCGACTATCGCAAGCAGAACATGCCAGGCACAGGCATTGGACTCTCCTTGACGCGCGACCTCGTCAGGCTGCACCACGGCAGCATCCAGTGTGAGAGCGTGGAAGACGAGGGCACTGCGTTCACTGTGACCTTCCCCATTCGAAAAAGAGCCTATACGCCCGACGAGACAGACTGCCCTGAGCAGGCTGTCCAAGAGACAGTGGACAACGCGTCTGCTGCCGTTCATCGCCAGCCCTTCATCCGCCGCAACGCGAACAAGATTTTAGTGGTGGAGGACAACGTGGAACTACTGACCCTCATGCAACAGGTGTTGGGCAAGACGTACCATGTCCTCACGGCCAGAAACGGAAAACAGGCCGTTGGCATCATTAGGAAAGAGAACCTCGACCTCGTGGTCAGCGACGTGATGATGCCTGTGATGGACGGTATTGAACTGGTGCGCTACCTCAAGGCCGACAAGAGTTTCTGGCAACTGCCCGTCATCCTGCTCACCGCCAAGAACAAGGAGGAAGACCAGACCGAAGCCTATTCAGCTGGAGCGGATGCCTACATTACCAAACCCTTCCGTTTCGAGGACTTGGAAGTGCGCATCGACGCGCTGTTAGTCAACCGCAAACGTCTCATCGAGAAGATAGAGACTGACCATGCGCTGACGGCCAGTGCTGCTGAGGAGGCAAAACAGGAGGAGGCGCATCTGAGCAATCCTGACCAGGCTTTCGTGACTCGCGCCACGGAGACCGTACTCCGCCATTTAGCAGACCCAGACTACGACAGGCAAGCCTTCGCCAACGACATGACGATGGGCGAGTCGTCCCTATATAATAAGGTGAAAGCCACCACAGGACAGACCGTCGTGGCCTTCGTCACGACCATCCGCCTGCGCGAAGCACAGCGCATCATGCGGCAAGAGCCAGACATCCTCATCAGCGAACTGGCCGCTCGCGTGGGCTTCAACACACCGAAATACTTTTCGAAGTGCTTTCGAAAGGAGTTCGGAGTGTATCCGAAAGAATATGCAGAAGAACTGAAAAAGTCCAAGATATGAAGAGACTGCTTATACTCCTATTCGTTGCCGCCTTTGCCTTGAGCGCGCAGGCAACGGTGAAGGAACAAGGCGCGTTCGCGCCCTTCCCCAAGGCTGGCGACAAGTTCTGGCGCAAGCAAGTGCCTGCGGCCATGCGCCGCGACTACGTCCGTTTGGGCAACCAATATATAGACAAGGCGTGGGAGACTATCCCCGACAGTCTGTTTGCCGAGTACCGCACCAATGGCAACCGCACGCGCTACGAGGCGGCCAGTTTCGGCGTGCGCCGACAGTTTGCCTGTCTGGCCATGGCGGAAATCATGGAAAGTAAAGGGCGCTTCCTGCCTGCCCTCCGCCGAGGACTGCACTATTTCATGGAGCAAGAGCCCTGGTGGGGCATTCCTGCCCACTATCCGAAGGCGAAGCCAGAGCGCAGCGTCCAACCCGTAGACCTCTTCAATGCCGAGACGGCTGGAATGTTAGCCTGGACGCTCTATATGCTCGAAGACGCGATAGACCTGGGAGAGTCAGGACTCTGCAATCAGGTGCGGAGCGAGATAGAACGCCGCTTCCTTCGCCCCGTGCTCTACGAAAAGCAGGGTTGGAAGAACAACGCGAATAACTGGAACACGTGGATTACGGGCAACTGGCTGGAGACCGTACTCATCTGCGAACAGGATGCTGCAGAGCGCGAGGCCGCGTTCCAAGGCGTGAAACAGTGCCTGCGCACTTTCCTGAAGGGCTATCCTGACGACGGAGCGTGCGAGGAGGGCGTGGCCTACTGGGACTGTGCTGGAGCCTCGTTCTTCGAGTCGCTCTTCTTCATGCAGTTTGCCCCCAGCGAGGCTGTGTTGCCGTTGGACGCAGCACAGCAACAGAAGGTGGCGGCGATGGGACGCTTCATCACTACCATGTACATTGACGACCTCACCTTCGTGAATTTCTCGGACGCACAAGCAAAATATACACCGAACATCAACATCCTTTTTCCCTACGGCGCGTATCTTCGAGACGAAGGAATGATGCAGTTAGCGGCCTACGTGGGACAGAAATACCATTACCTTGAGCAGCCCTCCACCCTCTTTCTTCAGTCGGGCAACTATCCTCGGTTGGGCAGAGAACTGATGCTCCTCTCGATGTTGCCGCAGTTTCAAAAGACTTTAGCAGCACAGCCCCGAACGGAGGACGCGTTTTTGGAGAACGCGCAGATCATGGTGGCGCGAAACCCAGACTGGTTTGTGGCGGTCAAGGGCGGCCACAATGCTGAGAGCCACAACCATAACGACATTGGCCACTTCATCGTCTATCATCGGAACAAGCCTGTTGTCATAGACCTCGGACGCGACACCTACACCGCTCAGTCGTTCAGCAGTCGGCGCTTTGAACTGACCAACTGCCGCTCGGCCTTCCACAACGTGCCCCTCATCAACGGAACGGAGCAACACGACGGCCAAAACTTCCGAGCCACGAACGTGGCGCACACCAGCGCAGCAACATCTTCTTTCCTGCAACTGGACATCGAGGAAGCCTATCCTGCCGAGGCGCAGGTGCGGACGTGGCGGCGACAACTGACGCTGGATCGGGCAAACAACCAAGTGGTGCTGACGGACAGTTTTGATGTGGACAGGACGCAGCGCCCCACGGAAATCGTCCTCATCACCTATGGTCAACCCGTAGTGCAGCAGCCCGGCTTGCTGCTCCTCGGCAACGGACAGGTGCGGTTGGAATATGATGCGCGGACACTGGACGCGTCCGTGGAGCAGGTGCAGATGGTGGACGGCATCATGAAGACGCAGTGGGAGGACAACGCCTGGCGCATCGCACTCCGACTGAAGGACAATGCTCCGACAGGCTGGCAACAGTCGCGCCTTACCTTTTCTGCCGATATTCCTGCGGCGTGCAACCCGTAAGTCGCTTGAAATATTTGCAGAAGAAGCTCGGGGTGGGGAAGTGTAGCAGGTCGGAGATTTCTGCTGTTGTTCGATTTCCGTGGCGCAGCATCACCTTGGCAGTCGTAATCACCGCTCGGTCAATCCATTCCTTTGCTGTAATGCCGCTGGTCTGGCGCACCACCGTGCCCAAGTAACGCTCCGTGAGGCACAGCTTGTCCGCATAAAAGGCCAGCCTGCGTTGTTCCCGACAATGCCCATTCACCAGTTGGATGAAACGGTCAAAGAGGTCGTTGGCCGCAGTGCGGTTGGCTGGTGCGGAGGTAGAAGGTCTCTCAAACAAGGTATCATAATAGGAGGTAATGGCCGCCATGAGGTGGTGGGTTGTCTCCGTGATAGTGTCCTGTGCCGTGACCGCTTCGCAGAGCATGCGGAACAGATGGTCGAGCAACATTTCCTCTTGGCTGTTCACAGCCAGGATGCCGTGCTTTTGTTTCCCGTTGAAGAGACGGGGCAGTTTCCCGGAGTGGGCAATG
Organism: Bacteroidaceae bacterium; assembly: GCA_963588695.1. Taxonomy (GTDB): domain Bacteria; phylum Bacteroidota; class Bacteroidia; order Bacteroidales; family Bacteroidaceae; genus Prevotella. Next base: position 14,190 of record CAVAIX010000028.1, read on the forward strand.
TGGAAAAGGTCGCTTTGCACACCCATGCCCACGATGAGGAAATCGTCGCTCACGTTGAGCGGCTCCACGATGGTGCCTGGCGTGATGAAGACCGCGTGTCCAGCCGTGATGGTGTATTCCTGCAGGTTGATGATGCCGTGCAGGAAACCCTGCTTGATGTAGCCGATGCGGTAGTCATTCACCAGGTAAGGTATGGGTGTGTCGCGGATGAAGGGGCGAAGGATTTGGCTCATGTTGATGACCACGCCCAGTCCGCCCTTGAAGAAGGACAGGGCAGGGAGACTGCCGTCCTTGCTCAACACGTCGAACATATTTTGCAGAGTCAGTAGTTGGGGTTGCTTCATGCTTGAGTGATTTCAGAATGTGCTGTTTCCGAACGCAAAGATAATGATTATTTCCCGATTGACGCAGTTTTTGAGGCAACATTCGAACAAAAAGAACATCTCTCCCTTTCTTTAGATAATATCAGTTTCAGAAAATCGCCTTACCTTTGCAGCCGGAAAGAAACAAAACAGAATAATGATGAAACTGAAAGCAATGGGATTGACTTTAGTGGCGGCGACAGCCCTCTCCGCTCACGCTTTGACGCTGGAGGAGGCGCGGCAGTTGGCGCACGACAACTACCCGGCCATCCAGCAGTACCAGTTGATGGAGCAGAGTCGCGACTTTACCTTAGAGAATGTGGCGAAGGGGTGGTGGCCTAAGGTGAGCGTGTCCGCTGGAACATACGCCTTCACCGACCCCTTGAAGCAGAATGTGCAGATGGAGGCAATGGGCTTCAGTATGAAGAATTGGATGGCGAACGGTTCGGTTATGGTCTCGCAGAACGTGTACGACGGTGGACAGACAGCAGCGCAGCGACGGGTGGTCTCGGCACAGAGTGACGTGCAGCAGCGGCAACTCGACGTGTCGGTGTACGCCATCAACGAACGCATCGACCAACTCTTCTTCGGCATTCTCCTGCTCGACGCGCAGGTGGCGCAGAATAAATTGTTGCAAGAGGACTTGGGGAACAGCGAAAAGACCATTCGGAGTATGATGGACGGTGGCTTGGCCAATCCGAGCGACCTCGACGCCCTGCTCGTGGAGCGGTTGAAGACAACCCAACAACAGGAGGCACTCGTGGCCTTGCGCCAGTCGTATCTGCGGATGTTAGGCGTGTTCGTTGGCAAGGAACTGACCGAGGACGAATCGTTGGAAAAGCCTGCCGTGGCCGTTTCTCAGGGCAGCAGAACGGTGAACCGCCCCGAACTATCCTACTACGCCTCGCAAAACCTACTGCTCGATGCGCGCCGCCGACAACTCGACAGTCAGCTCCGTCCCACGGTGAGCCTCTTTGGCATGGGACTGGTGCACACGAAGGTGAGCGACCTACTGAACAACGGACTCCTCATGGGTGGCGTGAACCTCTCTTGGAACATCGGGGCACTCTACACCCGCAGGAACGACATTCGGAAACTGGAAGTGCAGCGCGCCATGAACGACAGTCAGCGTGAGACCTTCCTCTTTCAGAACCGCCTGCAGAATGAGGAGACCGACGGTCGGGTGGAGTCGCTGCGCCGACAGTTGACGCAGGACGAAGAAATCGTCCGTCTACGGGAGCGCATCCGCCTCCGGGCAGACAAGAAGGTGCAGCTCGGCACAGAGAGCGTGAACGAATTGGTGCGCGACATTCACGCCGTGAGTATGGCGCGGGCGCAGCAGGCTCAGCACGAGATAGAGCTATTGAAGGAAATCTATGGACAAAAGACACTCAACAATGAATAGGAAGTATATGATGGGCATGGTGTTGGCGGCAATCGGCCTCGCATCATGCGGTGAACAGGAAATGAAGTACGATGCCACGGGCACGTTCGAGGCTACCGAAGTGACCGTCTCGGCAGAACAGAACGGTCGACTGTTGCAGTTTGACGTGGCGGAAGGCGATAGTATCGCGGCAGGCCAGCAAGTGGCTCTCATCGACACCGTCCAACTCTACCTGAAGGCGCGACAGATTGGGGCTACCCGCTTAGTGTACGCTGCCCAACGGCCAGACAGAGAGAAACAGGTGGCGGCCACGCGTCAGCAACTCGCCAAAGCGTGTGAGGAGTATGACCGCTTCGCTGCCTTGGTGAAAGACGGGGCGGCCAACCGTAAGATGCTGGACGATGCGCGCAGTCAGGTGCAGGTGTTGCAGCGACAGTTAGAGGCGCAACGCTCCGCGCTCAACACCTCGACGAACAGTTTAGAGGCTCAGATGGGAACGGCCGACATCCAGCAGTTGCAGGTGGCCGATCAACTGCGGAAGTGCCACGTGGCAGCCCCTATCACGGGCACGGTACTGGAGAAATATGCGGAGCAAGGAGAGTTTGCTACCGTGGGCAAGCCCCTCTTCAAGATGGCCGACACCGACCAGATGTTCCTGCGCGCCTACGTCACCTCCGCCCAGCTGCAGCGCGTCAGGGTGGGGCAGCCGGTGAAGGTTTTTGCCGACTACGGCAACCGCGAACGGAAGACGTATCCGGGCAGGGTGACCTGGATCTCGTCGAAGTCGGAGTTCACACCAAAGACTATTCTCACCGACGACGAGCGTGCCGACTTGGTGTATGCGGTGAAGATTGCCGTGAAGAACGACGGCTACGTGAAGATAGGAATGTACGGTGGCGTCGTGTTTTAAGAGTCGGACATGAAGGATAAAGCGATAGCAGTCAGCCACGTCTCCAAACGCTACGGCAAGGTGGAGGCGTTGCACGACGTGAGTTTCTCGGTCGACAGGGGAGAGATCTTCGGGCTGATAGGTCCCGACGGGGCAGGGAAGACCTCGCTCTTCCGCATCCTCGCCACATTGGTGTTGGCTGACGAGGGCAGCGCGTCTGTGGGCGGCTTTGACGTGGTGGAAGGGATGAAGGAGATTCGCTGCATCACGGGTTATATGCCAGGTCGCTTCTCCCTCTACCAAGACCTCTCTGTGGAGGAGAACCTGCAGTTCTTTGCCACGTTGTTCGGAACGACCGTGGAGGCGGAATACGACCATATCAAGGCCATCTACCAGCAGATAGAGCCGTTCCGAAAGCGCAGGGCAGGGGCACTGTCGGGTGGCATGAAACAGAAACTCGCCCTCTCCTGTGCCTTGGTGCACCGTCCGCGCATCCTGCTGCTCGACGAACCGACCACTGGTGTAGACCCCGTGAGTCGCAAGGAGTTCTGGGAGATGTTAGAGACACTGCAGAAGCGAGACATCACCATCATCGTTTCCACCCCCTATCTCGACGAGGTGCGCC
>CAVAIX010000029.1:0-17392 GCA_963588695.1 Bacteroidaceae bacterium
GTATATGTACGGCACCGAAGTGGATGCTCTGCCCAATGGTTTCATCCGCAACTACGCCATGGTGGAGCCAAAGGAGGACTATGCTGAGCTGTACTCGCAGTACCTGACCAACAACGACGAGTTGTGGGCCTCGAAGATGGAGTATGCTGGCGAGGAAGGTCAGGCCATCATCGAACAGAAGTTGGCTCACATCCGCTCGTATATGGCTCAGAACTGGAACATCGACCTGGAGGAGATGCGTGCCGTGGTGCAGCGCAGAGCCAGGGAATACAAGAAACTTGATTTCGAACACTTAAAGTAAAGACAACGCCATGAAGAAAATATTTTTCTATCTCATGATAGCCGTGACGGGACTGTCCCTCCAGTCTTGTCTGCACGATGACAACGAGGTCTTCGAGAAGTCGGCCGCAGAGCGCATCAACGAGGCCGTGGCCGACGCCAAGCGCGTGCTGACCAGTTCTGAGGAGGGTTGGGTGATGCACTACTACGCCGGTCGCGAGTACGCCTACGGTGGTGTGAACCTCGCCATGAAGTTCACCGAGGGTAAGGTGGAGATGTACAACATGACGGCACAGGGTGTCGGTGGTACCTACCCCTCCATCACCTCCACCTATAAGATCACGCGAGACCAGGGGCCCGTGTTGGCCTTTGACACCTACAACGATATGCTCCACTCCTATGGTGACCCCGCCAGTAGCAGTGCTCCCACGGACGTGGACGGCTGGGAGGCTGACTATGAGTTCGTCATCATGAACATCAGCGAAGACGAGAACACCATCATCCTCCAGGGTAAGAAGTTCGGCAACACCATGATGCTGGAGCGTCTGACCCGTCCTGTGGCCGACTATTTCAACGCTGCAAAAAAGATGTCGGAATGCGTGGGCAATATCGGCACGCTGATCTTTACCGTCGGCGACAAGCGCGCCAAGTTCTATCCTGGCACAGTGGGCTATACCGTACGCTACTTCAACGACAACGGAGAAGAAACCTCGATGACGGTGCCCCTCACCTTGACCGACTACGGTGTGGTGTTCAACGAACCCATCGAACTGTACGGTAAGACCATCAACGGTATCAACACCGCAGACACGGCCACCGTGGGCGGCAAGCTGATGCCGAAGACCATCACCGCCTCCAACGACGCCTCGCAGACCCTAACCATCTCGAAGGATCTCAACGACCTCTTCCCGAACGGCAACTGGTATATCGCACGCAGCAATATGGGTGAGGTGGCTGGTCCCGGACTCGACCTCTTCGTCAACGGCTGCATGACCCACGAGGGTGAAGACTTAGAGTACTGCTACATCGGTTCCTGCACGGACTACTACGGCAACAGCTACTACGGTTACGTCTTCCTCAGTGGCGGTGTCTACTGGGGTGTGGCAGGCTACAGCATCAGTGCTCCCGTGAACGAGCCCGACCTCATCACCTTCACGTTCACCGAATACGGTGGCAGCGGCAACTACTACGCTGGTGTCTGCAACTTCGGTGATGCCTACAAGAAGTTCCTCACCACCTTCAAGCTGAGTGTCGACAATGTGGACAACCCCACGGAATGGACGCTCATCGACCAGAACAACCCGAAGAATGTCGTCAAGCTGGTGAAAGACTACGTGGGCTATCCCGGTCAGCATTAACCCTATCCTATTCAACAAAAAGACTTGTAAACGTATGAAAAAGATATATCATCTGATCGTCCTTGCCTTAGGACTCCTTACCATGGTTTCCTGCGGCGACGACGAATACACCGAGAAAGTCAACTCCATCCAGGTGGAGAAGTCGGAGACTTTGATTGCCTCCAGGGGCGGTTCTGTCAACATCACACTCACAGGTAAAGACCTGACTGCCACGTCGGCCGCCGACTGGCTCTCCGTCAACATCTATGGCAACCTGCTGATTGCCACTGCCGAGGCTAACCCCACCCGCGAGTCGCGTGCCACTCACATCGATGTGACGGCGGCTAACGGCGACAGCTACATGGTGAGCATCGTGCAGTCGGGCGGCATCCTGTCGCTGGACAGCGACGAGATAGAAGCCACGGATCAGCAAGCATCCTACAGCGTGCCCATCGGCAAGGTGGAGGGTGCCGTCAATGTGAAGAGCCTCAGCGACTGGGTGACGGCCTATGTGGAGAGCAGCACCAATAGTGTGAAGGTGAACGTGGGTTCCAACGACTACGACGTGACCCGTCAGGGCAAGATCCTCATCACCTGCGGTCTGCTGACAGACACCCTGTATGTGAACCAGGATGCCATGACCTTCAACCTCTCCACCAATCTGGCCACGTTCCTCACCAAGGATGCTGGCTCACAGACCATCGAGGTGGAGCACAGCAAGCCCTACACCGTGACGTGCGATGCCGACTGGGCTACGGCCTCCAAGGACGGCGATGTCATCACCATCGATGCCACAGCCTCCACGGCAGAGCGTCGCTACGGCACCGTCACCGTGACAGCGGGCAAGGTGTCGAAGACCATCTATATAGGACAGCTCGACTTCGCCTCCCAGTTCACAGGCACCTACTACCTCGTCTACTTCAACACCAGTGATGTGGCTTGGTACTACACTCCTGCTAAGGTGACCGATGCGTCCATCACCGTGGAACCGTTCGGCGACGGCTACGAGTTTGAACTGCCCATCTATGTGAACCCACTTACCAACACCGTGAAGACCGCCAAGAGCGGCACCTTCCTCGGTGAATACTACTTCAAAGAGACCCCCTACTACATCTACTTAGCATGGGGCTGTGGCTCACGATGGTCGACCGTCTCGGTGAAGACTGCCTACATGGAAGGCATCATGTATGTCAACAAGACGCAGTCGGGCAAACTGGTAACTTGCATCAACTGGCAAGGTACCTACCGCTACATGGGTACGTTGTACGACATCGACACCTGGATCTTCCAGGCCATGAAGGGCAAGGCGTTCAATGCAACCAACAACGCTGGATACCTTATCCGCTTTGCTGACCCCTATCTGATCAGTGATTCACAGAGCGAACCGACGCGGTCTGCCGCCCAGAATGGTTGTCTGAAGGAACTGCCCAACGGCGAGTGGGCACGTCCTGCCGAGCTTAAGGCCATCCTGCGGCCGCAGGAGTAACCCTTAGGCGAAAGATACACACTCTCTCATGACGTGGACGGGAAATGCCGAGCAGGCATAAGCCCGTCCACATTTTTTATGTAAAAACAGAGAAAAATCCCGTTTTCCTTGCACAGTTGCGGGAAAACGCTTACCTTTATCGCCCGAAACTGTAACAACGACAAGAAAATGACTATCCATTTGAAGACATTGACGGTATGCACCATGCTGCTGCTTCCGTCGCTCAGCCAAGCACAAGACTGCTGCAAGACCGACAACGCGGTCATCCAGACCATCATGGCGCGTCGTTCCGTCCGCCAGTATCTCGACAAGCCCGTGGAGCACGACAAGCTCGCCCTCATCGCCAAGTGCGGCATCAACGCCCCGAGTGGTATGAACCGACAGCCCTGGGCCATCCGCGTGGTGGAGAAGCCCGACTTCATCAAGGGCACCACCGACATTTTCCGTAAGGAGAACCCCGAGCAGGTAAAGCGCGATGCCCATTTCAAGAACATGTATCGCAACGCACCGAACATCATCGTGGTGGCCACCCCCAAGGGAACTGGTCAGTTGGACGCAGGACTCCTCGGCGAAAACATGATGCTGGCAGCCCAGTCGCTCGGCCTGGGTACCTGTTGTCTGGGCGGCCCCGTCCGTTTTCTTCAGACCAGCGAAGCCTGCAAGCCCTATCTAGCACAATTGAATCTCCCCGACGGTTACGAGATTTGTTACATCCTCGCCGTGGGCTATCCCGACGAGAGTCCGGAGGCCAAGCCGAGGGACGAGAGCAAGGTAGAGTACCTTCGGTAAGTCCAAAGCAAGAAAGCAAAAACAGTGCGGAAAATACGATACATCATCGCTGGAGTGCTTGTGGCGGCACTCCCTGCCTTTGCGCAGGAAGACCTCTCTTGGAAGGTTGAGATGCAGTCCACCAACAGTTCCGGCGACTTCACACCCTTGTGGCTCAATGCCAACCGTTACGGGCTAAGCAGTCTAGAGAAAAGCAACGGCTACCTGCTGGCTGGTGTGGAGCGTCCGCTCGCCGTTGACAGCATCAAGCGTTGGGGACTGGGCTACGGTCTGTCCATGGCAACCGCCTACCACTTCACCAGTTCCGTCATCGTGCAGGAAGCCTATGTGGAGGGACGATGGAAGAAAGGTGTACTGACCGTCGGCAGCAAGGAGTGGCCCATGGAACTGAAGAACGAGAAGCTCAGCTCTGGCTCGCAGACCTTCGGCATCAACGCGCGCCCCGTGCCACAGGTGCGAGTGGCGCTGCCTGACTACTGGGAGTTTGCTCACGGACGATTGGCGCTGAAAGGCCACATCGCATACGGCATGCAGACCGACGACAACTGGCAGAAGGACTTTACGGACAAAAGGAGCAAATATACCGAGCGTGCCCTGTATCACAGCAAAGCCGGCTACCTCAGGATAGGCCGCCCTCGACAGGGTCACTTGACGGCAGAGCTGGGGCTAGAACACGCCACCTTGTTCGGCGGCACCTCATATCGGCAATGGGAGAACGGTCAGTTGACAGGCATCAAGAACAACACCGGACTTTCCTCCTATTGGCACGCCTTCTTCGGCGGCGGAAGTGACGTGGGAGAGACGATATATCAAAACGTGGAAGGCGATATGTTAGGCAGTTGGGTGGCACGCATCAACTACGATGCCGCCACATGGAATATAGGGGTATATGCAGACCACTACTTTGAAGACCACTCGTCGATGTTCCTTTTGGACTATGACGGCTACGGCGAAGGAGCGGACTGGAACGAGAAGAAGCACAACCGCTACCTACTCTACGACCTGAAGGACATCATGTTAGGCGCAGAGTTGACCTTCAAGGACTGCCCTTGGCTGAAGACCATCGTGGCGGAATACCTCTACACGAAATACCAAAGCGGTCCCATCTACCACGACCACACCGAAGCGATTCCCGACCATATCGGAGGGACGGACAGCTATTACAACCACAGCATCTACGGCGGTTGGCAACACTGGGGCATGGTAATAGGCAATCCGCTGTACCTGTCTCCCCTATACAACAGCGGCGGCACGATTGACGTGAAGGACAACCGTTTCGTGGCTTGGCATTTCGGACTAAACGGCAACATCACGCCCCGACTGGCATACCGCGTCTTAGCCACCTGGCAGAAAGGGTTCGGAACGTACAGCAATCTATACCCTCATCCACGCTGGAACAACAGTCTGATGGCGGAAGCCACCTATACGGCGGCATCAAAGGGATGGCAGTTCACCATCGCTGCAGGCATGGACAATGGAGCGTTGCTGGGCAACAACTATGGGGTGCAGCTGACAGCGGTAAAGAAAGGGGTATTCAAGTCTAAAACCAAGAAACCATGAAGACGAAACGACTGTTATTCCTGCTCACGGGAGCGGCACTGCTGCTGACAGCCTGCGACCTGGAGCACTACGACAACGGTGCACTGGACGGCCTCTGGAAATTGCAGGCCGTGGACACCCTCAGCAACGGAAAGCACACCGACACCAGCAACACCGCTGTCACCTTTGCCATACAAGCCAAACTTCTCCAGCTCAGCGGTGGCAGCTACAGCGTGTTATGCCGGTTCTCGCATGAAGGCGACTCCTTGGTGGTCTACGACCCCTACATCTTTCACAACACACCCGCAACCGACCCCAGTTACCTCATTCCATACGGTTTTACGGGGCTTCGCCAAGCGTTCCGTATCGAACAAATCACCAGGAAGAAAATGGTACTGAGAACTGATGCGCTAAGGCTGCGGTTCGAGAAGTACTAATCCCCAGACGTTCCGTCTTTCCCGTCCTGTGCGCAGTCGGCGCAGATTCCCTTCACGATATACTCCGCCTCCTCCATCACGAACCCTGCAGGCAACGGTACATGAGGGATGCGCACATTCGTCAGGCAGAAAGTGCGGTTGCACTTCCGACAGGTCAGGTGGACATGGCCGTCACACTGCAGCGTGTTGTCGAGATGGCATACGCAGTATTTCTGCACCCCCGTGCCGTCATCGATGTCATGGAGCAGATGTACTTGGGCAAAGAGGGAGAGGGTGCGGAACAGTGTGGAGCGATCCACCGTGGGCAATGCCCGTTCCACATCCGCCAGGCTGAAGGCATCATGGAAACCGTGGCGGATGGTGCGCCACACCAAGAGGCGCACCGCCGTGACACGGATGCCCGCATTATCGAGCGACTGCTCGTCGGATATCTCGGGATGGTGCATGCGCTACACGAGTTGTGCGATCAGGTCGGCACGTTCGCCAGGCAACATATCGATGACTGGCAGTTCCACCATGGTATAGCAACCAGGAGTCTGTCGCATGGAGGCGCGAGCCACATTGACCAATACCTGTGCGGTGAGTGCGGGATTATTGATGCTCATATCGAACGACAGGTGCTGGTTCTGCGTCTTTCCACTGACACCCTTGCGCACTAAGTGTACGCCATGTCCCATATCACGGACGGCATCCACCGACTCCACGGCAAAGACGTGGGTCTCGTCGTGTGCAAAATAGGGGTCAGCCTTGATGGCTGCTGTCACCTCATCGAGCTTTGCGCCGTCTTCCAGTTCTACATACACCATGCGACGGTGTATGCCCTCACCCAAGGGAATGGTCATCGAGAGGGCATTCTTCACGCCAGCCTTGGAGCGCACGCACACCGAGTGGCCCATGGACATGCCCGGACCAAAATTAGTATAGGTAAGACCCTTTGGAGCTAAGCTCTGCATCAGCATACGCACGATGGAGTCGGAGCCTGGATCCCATCCTGCGGCAATCACGCTGACGGTGCCCGTCTTTTTGTTGACCTCCATCAGTCGCTCGCGGTAGCCCCGGATATCAGTATGGATATCGAACGAATCGACCGTATTGATGCCTAACGGCAGGATCTGCATGGCATACTCCTCACACGAACGCGTGGGGGTGGCGAGGATGGCCACATCCACATCCTTGAGTTCCCGGATATCCTTGACCACTGGCCAAGCGGCCAGTTCGGCGGGTTTGTCAGCAGCTCCGCTCCTGCGGACGATGCCTGCAATCTCGAAATCGGCAGCAGCCTCAAGAGCTTCCACCGTGTACTTGCCGATGTTGCCGTAACCGATGACGGCAGCGCGAATTTTCTTCATGTCTTGTCTTTATTTGTTTTGTTTGGTTGTCTGTCGGTTTGCAAAATTACACTTTTTACACGACATACGCGGTGCTTTGGCGGAATATTTTCCTTGTCTGCCGTCCTTTTTGACAATTTGAAGATTTACGGGCGGTTGACACAATAAATTGTCAGCCACCCACGTTATTAAAGATGTATTAATACCATATTGCAAGTTATGATCGATTACATCAAAGGCGAACTGACCGAGATCAGTCCTGCCGCCGCTACCATCGAAGCATGTGGCGTGGGGTATGCGCTCAGCATATCGCTCACCACCTATAGTGAGATACAGGGTAAGAAGAATGTGAAACTCTACGTCTACGAAGCCATCCGCGAGGATGCCCATGTGCTCTATGGCTTTGCAGGAAAGAAAGAACGCGAGATGTTCGAACTGCTGATTACCGTGAGCGGTGTGGGAGCCAACACCGCACGCATGGTGCTCTCGTCGATGAGTGTGGCGGAGCTGTGTGCCGCCATATCGACAGGCGACGAACGACTCATCAAGAGCATCAAGGGCATCGGTCTCAAGACCGCCCAACGCATTATCGTGGACCTAAAGGACAAGATCATGGCACTGGGCATTGCCGACGAGTTGCCGGCTGGAGGCTCCGTGGCTGCAGCAGTGGACACGGCTGTCAGGGACGAGGCGGTGGCCGCCCTCACCATGTTAGGCTTCTCGCCCGCTCCCACTCAAAAGGTGGTGGTGCAGATTCTGAAGGAACAGCCCGATGCTCCCGTAGAGCAGGTGGTGAAGATGGCCTTGAAGCAAATCAAATAAAACTTTTCGGAAGCGGTTGTTGTCGTCCAGAATCTGCCATATCGCCACTATACTGCTGAGCACCGGAGCCTTTGCCATGGCTCCACAGCACCATACGGCACCACGGACACCACCGGTGGTGCCGTATCACGCAGACTCGATACACGTGGAGTATGACGACACGGCCAACGTCTACCTGTTAGGACAGAAGATGGGTGGGCGCTATCTGACCACCCCCACGCTACTGTCGGCCGAGGAATACGCGCAATGGTCACTCCAGCGACAGATGGCTGACTTCTTCCGGAAGAAGAATGCAGACAACGTGGCAGCCAAGGGTAAGAACAAGTTCGATTTCTCCGATATGCACTTCGACCTCGGCCCTGCTGAGCGAATTTTCGGCCCAGGCGGTGTACGCATCAAGACGACGGGGACGGCCGAGCTGAAACTGGGCGGCAGCATCCAGCGCACAGACAACCCTTCACTGCCCGTGCGCAACCGCAAGACGACCGCTGTTGACTTCGACGAGAAGATCAACCTCAACATGACAGGAAAGGTGGGCGATAAGTTGGACATGAGCCTCAACTACAACACCGATGCCACCTTTGACTTCGACACCAAGAACATCAAGCTGCGCTACGAGGGTAAGGAGGACGAGATCATCAAACTCGTGGAGGCCGGCAACGTATCCTTCCCTTCGCAGAACTCGCTCATCACGGGTGCATCGAACCTCTTCGGTATTAGGACAGATATGCAGTTCGGGCGGTTGAAACTGCAGACCGTCTTCTCTCAAAGGAAGTCATCAGCCACCAGTGTATCATCGAAAGGTGGTGTTCAGTTGACCCCCTTCGAGATTGGTGTGGCCGACTATGAAGAGAACCGCCACTTCTTCCTGTCTCACTATTTCCGGGAACGCTACGATGCCGCCATGCGCCAGTTGCCCAACCTGACCACTGGAGTACAGATCACGCGGGTGGAGGTCTGGGTGACCAACAAGAGTGGCACCACGACCAACACGCGCAACATCATCGCCCTAACCGACCTCGGTGAGAGTCGCTCCAAGCGATGGGGCGACGGGGGGAACTCCTCGGCAGTCCCTGCCAACACGGCCAACGGAGAATACCAAACGATGGTCAACGACTATGCGGCTGCCCGCCAGGCAGAACAGACCACTACCGTACTGGACGGCATACCGCAGTTTACGGGCGGAACGGACTATGAGAAACTATCGGCCGCCCGACTGTTAGGCAGTTCCGAATACACCGTCAACACGGCACTCGGCTATCTATCCCTCCACACCACGCTGCAGCCCGACCAAGTGCTTGCCGTAGCCTTCGAATACACGCTCGGTGGGCGCACCTATCAGGTGGGCGAATTTGCCGCCGACCACACCAGCACGTCGGAAGCCCTCTTCGTCAAGGCACTGAAGAACACCAGCAACCAGCCTCAACAGTTCAACTGGCCTCTGATGATGAGGAACGTCTATTACCTGGCCGCCCAAGTGGAGCGCACCAAGTTCCGTCTCGACATCAAATTTCAAAGCGACACAGCGGGCGTATGGCTCAACTACATCCCAGAGCAGAAGGTCAAGGAGACACCCCTATTGCGTCTGTTAGGCTGCGACCGATTAGACAACAACAACCGTCCAAACAGCAACGGCTATTTCGACTATATAGAAGGCTATACCGTCAGTGAGGGACGCGTCTTTCTACCTGCCGTCGAGCCTTTCGGACAGACGCTACGCCAATACCTCACCAGCCACGGCGTCAATCAAGCTACCGCCGACCGCTACGCGTTCTCCGAGCTTTACGACACCACCCGTACCGCCGCCCGACAGATGGCCGAGAAAAACAAATACATGCTGGTTGGACAGTACCGCGGTTCGTCGGCCAATGTCATCTCTCTCGGTGCATACAACGTGCCAAAGGGATCGGTGACGGTGACGGCTGGTGGCGTGGTGTTGACCGAAGGTACAGATTACAGTGTGGACTATTCGGCTGGAGAGGTGACCCTCCTCAACCAAAGCATCATCGACGCTGGCACCAACGTCAACGTGTCGTTGGAGGGCAACAGTGACTACGGCATGCAACGCAAAACCATGTTAGGCCTCAACTGGCAGTATGACCTCAGCAAAGCCCTGCAGTTGGGCGGCACGCTACAGTACCTGACGGAACAGCCGTTGACCTCTAAGGTGGCCTTAGGGAGTGAGCCACTGCGCAATATGCTATGGGGTCTCAACGTCAACTGGAGACAGGAGAGTCAATGGCTGACCAACATGCTCGACCGACTGCCCTTCCTCCACTGTACCAAGCCCTCACAGCTCTCCTTCACCGGGGAGTTCGCGCAGTTAGTGGCGGGACAGGCAGGTGGTACACAGAGCCACGCCTCCTATATCGACGACTTCGAGAACACCAAGAGCGGCATCGATGTCAGTGAGCCGAAAGCCTGGGTGATGTCAAGTGTGCCGACCATGTTCCCAGAGCATGAAGACCGCGACTCGGTGACGAGTGGCTTCAACCGCGCACTGTTGGCCTGGTATACCATCGACCCCCTGTTCACCTACCGTTCGTCGTCACTCACCCCCAGCCACATCAAGAGCGACCTGCAACAACTCTCCAACCATTATGTGCGTGCCGTCTACGTCAGCGAGCTATACCCCAACCGACAGCAGAGCACCTACAGCGGTGCCACGGCCACCCTGCCCATCCTCAATCTGGCTTACTACCCCGAGGAGCGCGGTGCCTACAACCTCACGACCGCCCTCACCACTGACGGTCGCCTGCGCCACCCGCAACAACGGTGGGGCGGTATGATGCGACGGTTAGACACCAACGACTTTGAGACCGCCAATATCGACTACGTGGAGTTCTGGTTGCTCGACCCGTTTATCTATACCAACCGCCAAAGTGACGCCGCCGACTACGGTGGCGACCTCTATATCAACCTGGGTGAGGTGAGCGAGGACATTCTCCGCGATGGTAAGAAATTCTCGGAGAGTAATATGCCGGTAGACGGAGAAGGCACCTTCACCCGCACCGCATGGGGCAAGGTACCACAGCAGCCGACACAGACCTACGCCTTTGCCACGACAGCAGGGGCACGCAAAAAACAGGATGTAGGACTCAACGGACTGACTGACGAGGAGGAACGCGTGCAACCGGCATATGCCCGGTTCCTCAGTAGCGTACAGGTCAACGATAGCGTGCGCGCCGTCCTCAACGCAGACCCCGCCAACGACAACTACCACTACTTTCGCGGACGCGACTATGACGCACAGCGAACTTCCATCCTTGACCGCTACAAGCGCATCAACATGCCTCAGGGCAACTCGCCCGACTCGGAGAGCCAGACCGAGGGCTACGACACCAGCTACAAGACCACGCCCGACGTGGAAGACATCAACCAAGACTATACACTCAACGAATATGAACGCTATTACCAGTACCGCGTCAGCATTCGCCCTGAAGACCTGCGTCAAGGCTACAACCACATCACGGACGTCCGCGAGGCCACGGTGTCCCTACGCGACGGTACTCAGGAGACGGTACGCTGGTATCAGTTCCGCATTCCACTCGACCAGTATGACGAACGGGTCGGCAGCATCAACGATTTCACCAGCATCCGTTTCATGCGTATGTTCCTGACTGGTTTCCGCCGTCCCATCGTACTGCGCTTCGGTTCCCTGGATCTTGTACGCGGTGAATGGCGCGTCTATCAGCAGTCCCTGTCCAACGCCCCAGCGACAGGTACGATAGATGTCTGCGGCGTGAACATCGAAGAGAACAACGACAAGCAACCCGTCAACTACGTTCTGCCACCAGGTGTGAGCCGTGTGACCGACCCGTCGCAGCCCCAACTCGTGGAGGACAACGAACAAGCCATGAGCCTCACCGTGCGCGACCTCGCTCCCAACGAGGCGAAGGCTGTTTACAAGAACACCACACTTGATCTGCGCCGATACAAACACCTCCAGATGTTTGTTCATGCCAACCACCTCATCAACGATGCCACGGGGTTGCAGGACGGCGACTTAGCCCTCTTCGTGCGCTTAGGAAGCGACTATAAGAACAACTACTACGAATACGAAATCCCACTGGCGCTGACCCCCGACCGCAGTGACTACAACAAGTATAACATCGACGACTGCAAGGCGGTATGGCCAGAGGTCAATATGCTGGACGTGGACCTCTCCATCTTCACCCGACTGAAACGCCAACGCAACAAGGCAAAGGCACAAGGTGGTGCCGTGTTCACGCAGTGTTTCTCCACAGCGGACGACAACCACGCAGGATGTATGGTGAGCATCCTCGGCAACCCGTCATTAGGTGAGGTCAGAACGATGATGATTGGTGTGAGGAACAAGTCGGGCACGCAGAAATCGGGCGAGGTATGGGTCAACGAACTTCGTCTGCGTGACTTCAACGACAACGGGGGATGGGCCGTGAGCGGTGCGATGAATATGCAGCTCTCGGATGTGGGCACCGTCAATGTCAGCGGCAGAATGATGACCAGCGGTTTCGGTGGGTTGGAAGAAAGTGTGCTCCAGCGTTCCACCGACGACTATAAGACCTACTCCGTCACCGCCAATGTCGAACTGGGGCGGTTCTTTCCCAACAAAGCCAAGGTATCAGCACCGCTCTACTATTCCGTGACAAAGGAGGAGACCCGTCCGAAGTACAACCCCTTGGACACAGATCTGACCCTTGACGAGGCACTCGACGCGGCCAGCGACGAACAGGAACGCGACTCCATTGAGCACATTGCAGTCAGCCGAACCACCAACACAAACCTGTCCCTGTCGAACGTCCGTGTAGGCATCCGCTCTAAAAACCATCCCATGCCTTACGACCCTGCCAATTTCTCGTTCTCCTACAGCCATTCCCACCGGCAGACCAGTGGCGAGACCACCGTCTATGAGAAGGAAGACCAGTGGCGCGGAGCCTTCAACTATGTCTATGAACCCGTAGTCCAGCCATGGGTGCCATTCCGCAAGATCAAGGGCATCTCGAAATGGAATCAGTTTCCGAAACAGTTCGGCATCAACTGGCTACCGCAGAGCATCTCGTTCAACACCGAGATGCTCCGCAACTACTACGAGTTGCAAGAGCGCGATCTGGAAAGTACCAGCGGGCAACAGCTGCCCCTCACCTTCAATCAGCAGTTTCTTTGGAATCGCGAGTTGGCCGTGCAATGGGATCTCACCCAACGCCTGCACCTCGACTTCCAGTCGGCCACCCATGCACAGATAGAAGAGCCCTACACCCCCGTCAACAAAGACCTCTACCCCGAGCAGTACCAGGCATGGAAAGACTCGGTATGGCAGAGCATCCGTCGCTTTGGCGAACCGCTCGACTACCAGCAGCGTTTCTCGGCCTCGCTACAATGGCCACTGAACCTACTTCCCCTCTTCGACTGGGTGACGGGACACACGAAATACGAAGCCCATTATAGTTGGCTGCGCGGAACGGAGTTAGACGACGGTACCAGTTTAGGGCACACCATCAGTACCAATCGGCAGCTCAACATCTCGGGTACCCTTAATCTGGAAACCCTCTACAAACACGTGCCCTTCCTCAAGCGCCGCCCAATGCGCACAGCCACCCAGTTCCTCACGATGCTACGCTCCGTCAGCATGACCTACCGTGATGACTACGCCCTGTCCGTCCCAGGCTTCCTGCCCCATGTTGGTGATGTCTTCGGACAGCGTGGCGGACACCTGATGGCTCCAGGATTAGGATTTGCCTTCGGAATGGTGGACGATAGTTACGTGGCACAGGCCCTTGAACGGGGGTGGCTGCTGACGGTGGACAGCATCGCGTCGCCAGCCACTACCAACCACACCACCGACCTACAACTAAGGGCGGTGCTGGAACCCATCCGTGGGATGCGTATCGACCTGTATGCCAACCGTACATATACACGCGCGCGTACCATACAATATATGTACACGGGGATGCCCACGACGCAGAGTGGCACTTTTTCCATGACCACGCTTTCACTGAAATCGGCACTGGAGGGCATGGGTAGTGCCTCCAACGGATACCATTCCACCTCCTTCTCCCGTTTCTGCCAGTCACTGGAGACCTTCCGTCAGCGTGCCACCGATACCTACGGTACGATGCCCGACACTTATCATGCCACCGTGATGGTTCCCGCCTTCCTGTCCGCCTACACCAGCAGCGGCAGTAGCGGTTTCTTCCCCTCACTGGCAGCCCTATTGCCCAACTGGACGGTGAAATACACGGGACTGTCGTCCCTGCCGTGGGTGACGGAACATTTCAAGAGCATCACCCTCTCCCACGCCTACAAAAGCATCTATGCCGTAGGTAGCTTCTCCGCGACCAACGCCACCTCGTTCGCTGACTACAGTGTGCCGATGGTCAGTCTGAACGAGGCTTTCTCACCACTGCTCGGCATTGACGTATCACTTCAGAACGACCTCAGCATCAAACTGGAGTACCGTACCACTCGGGTGGTCAGTCTCTCTATGACGAGTGTGCAGATCAACGAGAGTCTGTCGAACGACTGGGTGTTAGGCTTAGGGTATACCATCAACGACTTCAACCTGTTTGGGGCAGCCAATAACCGCAAGGTGAGCCGTGCACAGCGCAGCAAGCGCCAACAGACAGACACAAAACAGAGTCCGAAGACTGGTGTGAACCACGACCTCAACCTGCGGATGGACTTCTCCTTGCGTCGGCAAGCCTCCCTTTCGCGCGACATCGCCACAGCCACGAGTGCCGCCAACACTGGCAACACGGCACTGAAGCTATCGCTGGTGGCCGAATACACGCTGACGCGACTGCTCACGGTGAGTGCCTATTATGACCGACAGACCAACACACCATTGCTGGCCGCATCCAGCTATCCCACCACGACACACGACTTCGGTCTCTCGCTGAAGTTCAGCCTGTCAAGATAGCACGGCCTACTCCTGCTCGGCGGCAGTATGCAACACCTCTGCGAGTGTGGGATGGATGTGTACCATGTCGCGCAACTGACTGACTGTGGCACCAAGGCACATCAAGCTACTGGCTTCCTGTACTACATCAGCGGCATGGGCACCATAGGCATGACAGCCTACGATACGGTCATCTGCATCCGACAGTAGTTTCAGCATACCCTCCGGAGCATCCATGGTCAATGCCTTGCCGTTGGCACGCCAAAACGCCTTTCGGCAACGGTAGTTAGGCAGTGCTGCCTTACACTGTTCTTCGGATAACCCCACACAGGCCGCCTCAGGATTGGTGAAGATGGCCGATGGCATGATGTCGAAGCGAATATGATCTGGATGCCCCGTCAACTGGTTGACGACATGGATACCTTGCATTTCGGCAGCGTGCGCCAGCATCTGCTGTCCGTTGACATCACCGATGGCATAGACCCCGCTGACATTGGTTTCGAAATGGCTATTGACAGCGATACCCTTTTTTGCATCGTAGGCAATCCCAGCCACATCAAGGTCTGGCGACACGTTGGGTTTACGCCCCGTAGCAATAAGGATGGCATCCGCATCAAGGTCGGAAAGTGTAGTCACAGTCGTCTTCATCCAGAACGTGATACCTTGCCGCTCCATGTACTTGCGGAGTCGTTTGGCGATATCGCTGTCGAGCATGGGCAGACATTCCTTGAGATATTCGATGACCGTCACCTCAGAACCGAACCGGCGGAACACGCTGGCAAACTCCATGCCCACCACACCAGCTCCAATGACACACAAGCGATGAGGTTGTTCTTGGCACTGTAGCAGGCGAGTGGAATCCATCACATGAGGCAAATCAATGCCATCAACATCAATCATCTTGCTGCTACTCCCTGTGGCAATAATGATATGTGGCGCTGTATATTCACGGTCGTCAACACAGATGGTATGCGACCCCGTGAAGACACCACGTCCACGCACCAGCGTGATGCCCGGCGCAGCCATCAATTGCTCTACCCCACTGCGCAATGCCGCCACCACCTCCGGCTGTCTGCCAACCGCCTCATCAAACGACGGGGCATGGACATACGTCTTCGTCGGGATGCAGCCCCGATTGAGGCAAGTACCTCCCACCTGGTCAGCCTCAACGACCGCGACCTGCAGACCGCGTTGGGCGGCCAGTTGTGCGGCGCGGTAACCTCCCGGCCCCGCCCCGATTACGATGAGATCAGTCGTTTGCATAAATCATCTGTTTATAGGTGACAACAGGATGTTTGGCTGCCAGGACATCATCCGCCCGTCCGATGGGGGTTTGGTGGGGAGCCGATTTGACCGTATCTGGTTGCGTCCGAGCCTCCTCAGCAATCTGTCGCATGACAGCGATGAAGCCGTCCAGCGTATCCTTCGACTCGCTCTCGGTGGGTTCAATCATCAGCGACTCGTGGAAGAGCAGTGGGAAATAGATGGTCGGGGCATGATAGCCGTAGTCGAGCAGGCGCTTCGCCACATCCATGGTGGTCACCCCTGTGGTCTTGTCTTTCAGTCCGTCGAATACGAACTCATGCATGCAGTGCCCTTCAATGGGCAACAGATAGACATCCTTTAAGCACTCCTTGATATAGTTGGCATTGAGTGTGGCCAGAGGTCCCACCATCTTAATCTGCTGACGCCCCAGCGTGAGGATATAGGCATAAGCCTTCATGACCACCCCAAAATTACCAGCGGCATACGGACTGACAACAGGTAGGAACTGTTCCAGTCCACTTCTCACCCCGACGGGACCGCTACCAGGGCCACCACCGCCATGCGGCGTAGAGAAGGTCTTATGCAGGTTGATGTGCATCACGTCGAAGCCCATATCTCCTGGGCGACATACCCCAAGCATCGGGTTGAGGTTAGCACCATCGTAGTACATCAAGCCTCCACAGCCGTGGATGAGTTGTGCGATGGCAGGGATTTCGGTTTCAAAGAGTCCCAACGTATTGGGGTTGGTCATCATCATGGCAGCGATGGTGTCCCCTTCCGCCTCTACAATTTCTCGCAGGTCGTCGAGCGACACCCTACCGTCGGCTGTCGACCGCACCTCCACGATTTCCAGGCCACAGACGGCGGCAGAGGCGGGGTTGGTGCCGTGGGCGGAGTCTGGTACGATGACCTTGGTACGTGCCGTGTCGCCTCGGCTCTCGTGGTATCCCCTGATGACCATCAGTCCAGTCAGTTCACCATGTGCCCCAGCAAAGGGCTTCAGCGTAAAGTCGGCCAATCCAGTCAGTGCACAGAGCGCCTTCTTCAGTCGTCGGCACACCTCCTGTGCGCCACGAGTCGTTTCCTCGGGTTGCAAGGGATGCAGACGCGCAAACTGTGGCAGAGCCGCCACCTCCTCATTGATCTTGGGATTATATTTCATGGTACACGATCCGAGGGGATAGAAGCCGTTGTCCACCCCGAAATTGTCGGTGGACAGGTTGGTATAGTGG
>CAVAIX010000030.1:0-8606 GCA_963588695.1 Bacteroidaceae bacterium
ATCCAACGGACAGTATGGTATTGTCCCCGCCGATTTCGAGGGTGTCGTTCCCAAGGTCGTCGTTCATGAGGGCGACCATGTCAAGGCTGGGGATGCCTTGTTTGTCAACAAGCAGTATCCCGAAGTGAAGTTTGCCTCGCCCGTCAGTGGCACCGTACGCGAGGTGGTGCGCGGCGAGCGCAGAAAAGTGCTCTGCATCCGGGTGGAAGCAGACCAGGAGCAGGAGGCCGTTGACTTTGGCTCGAAAGACCCGTCGAAGATGGACGGCAAGGCCGTTGTCGAGGCGTTGCTTGAGGCTGGCCTCTTCGGTTATATCAACCAGTTGCCCTATGCTGTTTCTACCAACCCCAGCGTGCAGCCGAAGGCCATTTTCGTTTCTGCCCTCCGCGACAAACCCCTGTCGTGCGACTTCGAGATGGAAGTGAAGGGCGAAGAGGAGGAGTTTCAGTTGGGACTGACCGCCCTCTCTCGTATCGCCACCACCCATTTGGGCTGCGGCAAGGGTTCTTCCTTTGCCGAAGGCTATCGTGACGTTGAAACACACGTGTTCGACGGACCGTGTCCCGCTGGAAATGTCGGCGTTCAGGTCAATCACATCGCCCCAGTCAATAAGGGCGAGGTGGTGTGGACCGTAGAGCCTACCACAGCGCTCTTCATCGGTCGTCTGCTGAAGACAGGCCGTGTAGACCTGCATCGCTTGGTGGCCCTTTGCGGTAGCGAGGTGAAGCAGCCTGCCTATGTGCGGATGACCGTGGGTGAGGAACTCTCCACGCTTCTGTCCAATAGCTATGATGCAGACCATCGTGTGCGCATCATCAACGGCAATGTGCTGACGGGTTGTCCCACCACCAAGGAGGGATTTCTCGGTGCACACAGCAGTGAGGTAACGGTCATTCCCGAAGGCGACAGTGCTGACGAGTTGGCTGGCTGGATCATGCCGCGTTTCCAGCAGTTCAGCACCAGTCGCAGCTATTTCTCGTGGCTGTGTCCCAAGAAACAGTATGCACTCGATGCGCGTGTGAAGGGTGGCGAACGACACATGATCATGAGCGGCGAGTACGACCGCGTGTTGCCCATGGATATCTATGGTGAGTTCTTGATCAAGGCCATTATTGCTGGCGATATTGACCGGCAGGAGCAGTTGGGCATCTACGAGGTCAGTCCCGAAGATTTTGCCCTGGCCGAATTTGTGGACTCTTCCAAACTCGAGTTGCAGCGCATTGTCCGTGAAGGCTTGAACATATTACGTAAAGAAAACGCATAATTAAAGAATATCTATGAGTGCATTAAGGAATTTTCTCAATAAAGCAAAGCCTCACTTCGAACCCGAAGGAAGGCTGCATGCCTTCCGCAGTGTGTTCGACGGTTTCGAGTCTTTCCTGTACGTGCCCAACACCACCGCACGCACGGGTGTGAACATCCACGACTCCATCGACTCGAAGCGCATCATGAGCATGGTGGTCATCGCTCTGTTGCCTGCCCTGCTGTTTGGTATGTACAACGTGGGCTATCAGAACTATTTAGCAGCTGGCACGCTGGCCACTGCCAGTTTCTTGGAGATTTTCGTCTATGGTGCCCTTGTGGTGCTACCCAAGTTGTTAGTGAGCTACATTGTCGGTCTTGGCATCGAGTTCGCCTGGGCACAGTGGAAGGGTGAAGAAATCCAGGAGGGTTATCTGGTCAGCGGTATCATCATTCCGCTGATCGTTCCAGTGGGCTGTCCACTGTGGATTTTAGCGTTGGCCTGCGCCTTTGCCGTCATCTTCTGCAAGGAGATATTCGGTGGCACGGGCATGAACCTGTTCAATCCCGCCA
The DNA here is from genome assembly GCA_963588695.1 of Bacteroidaceae bacterium. Taxonomy (GTDB): domain Bacteria; phylum Bacteroidota; class Bacteroidia; order Bacteroidales; family Bacteroidaceae; genus Prevotella. Next base: position 1,816 of record CAVAIX010000030.1, read on the forward strand.
TCTCTGCCCGTATGTTCCTCTTCTTCGCCTATCCCTCTAAGATGACGGGCGACCAAGTGTGGATTGCTCGCGACAGCATCTTCGGACTGGGCAACACGCTGCCTGATGCCTTCACGGCAGCCACACCGCTCGGACAGATTGGACAACACATCACGCCCGATGCCTCACTGCTTGACATGGCCTTGGGCTTTATCCCTGGCTGTATCGGTGAGACCTCCGTGGTGGCCATTGCCATCGGTGCTGTCATCCTGCTCTGGACAGGCATCGCCTCTTGGCGCACCATGGTCAGCGTCTTTGTCGGTGGTGGACTGATGGCGTTGCTCTTCCAGTCTTTGGGAATGACGCCGATGCTGTGGTATGAGCAGTTCCTATTGGGCGGCTTCGCCTTCGGTGCCGTGTTCATGGCCACCGACCCGGTGACTTCCTGTCGCACGGAGGGCGGTAAATACATCTATGGCTTCATCATCGGTGCCATGGCCGTCATCATCCGCGTGATGAATGCTGGCTATCCCGAAGGCATGATGCTGGCTATCTTCTTCGGCAACATGATTGCGCCCACCATCGACCACTTCATCGTGGAGCGCAATGTCAGCAAGCGCATGAAGCGCGTCAAGTAATAAACCATTAAAGAGCAAACAAATGAGCAAATTCAATACGAACTCAAACACGTACATTATCTTATATAGTACGGTGCTTGTCGTCATCGTGGCTTTCCTGTTAGCTTTCGTCTTCAAGGCCCTCAAGCCTGCGCAGGATGCCAACGTTGCGCTCGACATCAAGAAGCAGATTCTCTACTCGCTCAACATCCGTGGCCTTGACGGCGCTGAAGCGGAAGCCCGCTACAACGAGGTGGTGAAGGAAGAGAAGACAGACGGGGAGCAGTCCTTCTACCGCTGTGAGGTGAAGGGCGAGACCGTCTACGTGGTCAGCATGAAAGGTATGGGACTCTGGGGCGGCATCAGCGGCTTCATCGCGCTCCACGGCCAACCCGTGACCGTCTACGGTGCTTATTTCAACCACGAGAGTGAGACCGCCGGTCTGGGTTCCGAAATCAAGGATTCCCAGGCTTGGCAGGAGAAGTTCATCGGCAAGCGCGTCTTTTCCAATGGAACGGATGGCGACGTGGTTCTCTCGGTAAAGAAGAAAGTGGAAGACCCCTCGTGTGAGGTGGATGCGGTGACTGGTGCCACATTGACTTCCAATGGTGTTGACCAGATGTTGAAAAAAGGATTGCAGAATGCTGGCCAGCGCATCAGCACCCTCTTCCCCGAGGAGGGGCAGGCTTCCGTTTCGAGCAATTCTACAGAAGTAAAGGAGTAATTAGCCATGTCATTATTCAGTAAACAAAACAAAGAGGTGCTGCTGAACCCCATCAGCCTCGACAACCCGATTCTCGGCCAGATACTAGGCATCTGTTCTGCGCTGGCTGTCACCTCGCAGCTCAAGCCAGCCATCGTGATGGGACTGGCCGTTACCGTGATTACCGCATTTTCCAATGTGATCATCTCCATCATTCGCAACACCATCCCCACACGTATACGCATCGTGGTGCAACTCGTGGTTGTGGCCGCCCTCGTCACCGTGGTGGCACAGGTACTGAAGGCCTTTGCCTACGATGTCAGTGTGGAACTCAGCGTCTACGTCGGACTCATCATCACCAACTGCATCCTCATGGGACGCCTCGAAGCCTTCGCCATGATGAACAAGCCTTGGCCGTCGTTCCTCGATGGCATCGGCAACGGACTGGGCTACGCACTGATCCTCGTCATCATGGGTGCGGTGCGCGAACTCTTAGGGCGCGGCACGCTGCTGGGCTTCCAGATTGTGCCACAGGCACTCTATGATGCTGGCTATATGAACAACGGAACGATGACCATGCCCGCCATGGCACTGATCCTCGTGGGTTGCGTTATTTGGATTCATCGTGCTTACTTTATAAAGGAGAAATAAGATATGGAACACGCAATCAGTTTATTCTTCCGTTCGATATTCGTCGACAACATGATATTCGCCTTCTTCCTCGGCATGTGTTCCTACCTTGCCGTGTCGAAGACGGTGAAGACCGCCCTCGGACTGGGCGTGGCTGTCACCTTCGTGCTCATGGTCACCGTTCCCGTCAACTACCTGTTGCAGACTCGCGTGCTGGGCCCCGACTGCTTAGTGGAAGGTGTGGACTTGAGTTATCTGTCGTTCATCCTCTTCATCGCCGTCATTGCTGGCATCGTGCAGTTAGTGGAAATGGCCGTGGAGCGGTTCACCCCCGCGCTCTATTCCGCGCTGGGCATCTTCCTACCGCTGATCGCCGTCAACTGTGCCATCATGGGCGCTTCGCTCTTCATGCAGCAGCGCATCCTGCTTGACCCGTCCAACTCGCAGGCCATCACGAGCGTCACCGACGCGGTGGTGTATGGTCTCGGCTCGGGCATCGGCTGGACACTGGCCATCGTGGCGTTGGGAGCCATCCGCGAGAAGATGCAGTACGGCGATGTGCCCCGTCCCCTCCAGGGCTTGGGTATCGTCTTCATCACCGTAGGTCTGATGGCCATGGCGATGATGTGTTTCAGTGGACTCAGTATTTAATTTTAGCAGACAAGTAACATTATGACACAATTTATATTTTACAGCATAGGCGTATTCCTGCTGGTCATCCTCCTGTTGGTGGTTTTGCTGCTGGTGGCCAAGAAATTCCTGAGTCCCAGTGGCAATGTGAACATCACCGTCAACGGTGACCGCACCCTCAACGTGCCACAGGGCAACAACCTCATGGCCACGCTCAACGAGAATGGCATCTTCCTGCCCTCCGCCTGTGGCGGCAAGGCCTCCTGCGGCCAGTGTAAGGTGCAAGTGCTGGAGGGCGGCGGCGAGATCTTGGACAGTGAGCGCCCGCATTTCTCGCGCAAGGAGATCAAGGCGCACTGGCGGTTGGGCTGCCAGTGTAAGGTGAACGGCGACATGAGCATCCACGTCAACGAGAGCATCCTCGGTGTGAAGGAATACGAGTGTACAGTGATTTCCAACAAGAACGTGGCCACCTTCATCAAGGAGTTCAAGGTGCAGTTGCCGAAGGGCGAGCACATGGACTTCCTGCCCGGCTCGTATGCGCAGATTAAGATTCCGGCCTTCGACTGCATCGACTACGATAAGGACTTCGACAAGGCACTGATTGGTGAGGAGTACCTCCCGGCCTGGCAGAAGTTCGGTCTCTTCCCATTGAAGTGCAAGAACCCCGAACCCACCATCCGTGCCTATTCCATGGCCAACTATCCTGCCGAGGGCGACGTGTTCATGCTGACTGTGCGCATCGCCACGCCGCCGTTCAAGCCCGACCGTAGCGGCTTCATGGATGTCAACCCCGGTATTGCCTCGTCGTATATCTTCTCCTTGAAGCCTGGCGACAAGGTGGTGATGAGTGGTCCGTTCGGCGACTTCCATCCCCATTTCGACAGTAAGAAGGAGATGATCTGGGTGGGCGGTGGCGCCGGTATGGCTCCCCTGCGTGCACAGATCATGCACATGACGAAGACGCTGCACACGACCGACCGCGAGATGCACTATTTCTATGGTGCGCGCGCGCTCAACGAGGTGTTCTATCTCAACGACTTCCTCGAACTGGAGAAGGAGTATCCCAATTTCCATTTCCACCTCGCTCTCGACCGTCCCGACCCTGCTGCCGATGCGGCTGGCGTGAAGTACACGGCAGGCTTCGTCCATCAGGTCATGTATAATACCTATCTGAAGGACCACGAAGCCCCCGAGGATGTCGAGTACTATATGTGCGGCCCTGGTCCCATGTCGAAGGCCGTCGTCGCTATGCTCGATTCGCTCGGCGTAGAGTCGGAGAGCATCTTGTACGATAACTTCGGCGGATAAGCGTAGGGGAGTGACGCGGTTCGCAGGAACAGAAGGCATGAGCGGATACATCGAAATCAAGGGCGCGAGGGTCAACAACCTCAAGAACGTCAGTGTGAACATTCCACGCAACAAGCTTGTCGTGGTGACGGGTGTGAGTGGCAGCGGCAAGTCGTCGCTGGCCTTTGACACGCTCTATGCCGAGGGGCAGCGCCGCTACGTGGAGAGTCTTTCGAGCTATGCGCGCCAGTTCTTGGGGCGCATGAACAAGCCCGAGTGCGACTTCATCAAGGGACTTCCTCCCGCCATTGCCATCGAGCAGCGCGTCATCTCCCGCAACCCCCGTTCTACGGTGGGTACGACCACCGAGATTTACGAGTATCTTCGCCTGCTGTTCGCGCGAATAGGCCGCACCTTCTCGCCTGTCAGTGGTCAGGAGGTCAAGAAGCACACCACGGAGGATGTCATCGCCTGCACGCGGCAGTATGCCGAAGGGACGCGCTTCTTGGTCTTAGCACCCCTCCACCTGCCCGAAGGACGCTCCCTTGGTACACATCTCAAGACCTGTGTCAGCAACGGCTACGTACGCCTGTTTGCCGACGGCCAGCTCACGCGCATTGACGACTATCTGGAGGCACACCCCGAGAGCGACAGTACGAAGCAGGCCGATGGGTTGTATCTCGTCATCGACCGCATGGCCGTGAGCACGGCTAAGGATGCCGTGTCGCGTCTGACCGATTCCGTCGAGACGGCCTTCTACGAGGGCAACGGCGAGTGTCGACTGACGTTCCTGCCTTCCATGCTGGCTTATGACTTCTCCACGCGTTTCGATGCCGATGGAATGACGTTCGAAGAGCCGAACGACAATATGTTCTCCTTCAACTCTCCAGCTGGTGCCTGTCCCGAGTGTCAAGGCTTTGGCAATATCATTGGCATCGACGAACACCTCGTCGTCCCCGACACCTCGCTGTCCGTCTACGACGGCTGTGTGGTCTGCTGGCATGGTGAGAAGATGAAGGCGTGGAAGGAGGAGTTTTGTCGCAGGGCTGCCGCAGATGATTTCCCCATCTTCGAACCCTATTACAAGCTCACGCAGAAGCAGAAAGACCAGTTGTGGCACGGTCTGCCCTCCGACCGTGGGCGCGACAAGACCGACCGCGTGTCGATCGACAACTTCTTCCGCATGCTGACCGAGAACCAGTATAAGATCCAGTACCGCGTGATGCTGAGTCGCTACCGGGGTAAGACCACCTGTCCGAAATGTCACGGCACGCGACTGAAACCCGAAGCTAACTACGTGAAGATAGCTGGGCGGAGCATCAGCGACCTCGTGGAGATGCCTGTGGTGCGCCTAAAGGCATGGTTCGACCAGCTGGAGTTGGGCGCTCACGATGCGCAGGTGGCCAAGCGTCTCTTGGCCGAGATCCAGTCGCGCCTGCAGTTCCTGCTTGATGTCGGACTGGGCTACCTGACGCTCAACCGTCGCTCCTCCACATTGTCGGGTGGTGAGAGCCAGCGCATCAACCTCACCACCTCCTTAGGCTCTTCGCTGGTCGGTTCGCTCTATATCCTCGATGAGCCGAGCATCGGACTCCACAGCCGCGACACCGACCGCCTTATCCACGTGCTGCGCCAGTTGCAGGCGTTGGGCAACACCGTTGTCGTGGTGGAACACGATGAGGAGATGATGCGTGCAGCCGACCATCTCATCGACATCGGTCCCGATGCCGGACGGTTGGGTGGCGAGGTCGTCTTCGAGGGCGATGCAAGTGCGATGACGGCTGCCGACCTCGAACGCTATCCCCACAGCCACACCCTACGCTACCTGTTGGGCGAGGACACCATAGCCGTCCCCTCCAGTCGCCGTCCGTGGAACCGCAGCATACAAATCAAGGGTGCGCGCATGAATAACCTCCGCGGTGTGGATGTTGCCATTCCGCTCAACGTGCTCACAGTCGTGACGGGCGTCAGCGGCAGCGGCAAGTCCAGTCTTATCAAGGGCATCTTCTATCCCGCCCTCAAGCGACTGTTGGGCGACGTGTGTGACACCCCTGGAGCGTTCAGTGGACTGTCAGGCGACATCAGTGCCGTGCAGCGCGTCGAGTTCGTGGATCAGAACCCCATCGGTCGTTCCACGCGCTCCAATCCAGCCACCTACGTCAAGGCCTACGATGCCATCCGCGACCTCTTTGCCGCTCAGCCGCTGGCCCAGCAGATGGGCTTCACCGCCCAGTATTTCTCGTTCAACGCCGAGGGCGGCCGTTGCGAGGAGTGCAAGGGAGCTGGAGTCATCACGGTAGAGATGCAGTTCATGGCCGACCTCGTCTTAACGTGTGAGGCGTGTCACGGCCACCGTTTCAAGCGCGACGTGCTCGACGTGCGCTTCGAGGGCAAGAACATCGACGACGTGCTGAACATGACCATCTCGGAGGCCATCCGTTTCTTTGATGAATACGGCCAGAAAACCATCGTCAGTCGGTTGAAACCCTTGGAAGACGTAGGATTAGGCTATATCCGGTTAGGACAGAACTCCTCCACCTTGTCTGGTGGCGAGAACCAGCGCGTCAAGTTAGCCTATTTCATCGGGCAGGAGAAGCAAGTCCCCACCATGTTCATCTTCGACGAACCTACCACGGGTCTCCATTTCCACGACATCCAGCGCCTGCTGCGCTCCTTCGATGCCCTCATCAGTCGTGGCCACACCATCGTGGTCATCGAACACAACCTCGACGTCATCAAGTGTGCCGACCACGTCATCGACCTCGGTCCCGACGGCGGCGACGCTGGCGGCAACCTCGTCTGCACTGGTACACCCGAGGCTGTGGCACAGTGTGAGACCAGCATCACCGGCCGTTACCTCAAAGACAAACTCTGACAAGAAACTTGCATGGCCTCTAATCTCCAACTGGTGTTCTATCGCAACAAGAAAGGTGACGATATCC
>CAVAIX010000030.1:8955-16961 GCA_963588695.1 Bacteroidaceae bacterium
TTCTGCATCGACATTTGCGGATGGTGTTTAGAGACGTGGTGCGGAAGATGGATGATGTCGTCGTAGTTGTTCATGGTGGTGTTATGCTTTGTGTCCTCCTATTTGACTGTTGCGGTCTTTGGCCGTTGCTCCTTCTTCAAAGTTGAGTCCTCGCAGGATGGCATTCTTGCCAAACCGCTGTTTGATGGCTAACTGTACTTCTTGGATGCGACGTTCCTTGTCGCGCAGTGCCTGTTCCGCCCGTTGCTGCTGGTTCAGTGCCTCGTAGTCGGTAAACAGGTCCAACTGCTGGGGCTCTTGCTTTTGTTTCGCTACTGACGATTCCGTCACTACATGGTTCGTGACGAGGTTCATCCGGCGCACTAACAGGTCTGGATGGGCGATGCGGTCGTACAGTTTCGCTGCGCCGTCCATCAGCAGTCGCGAAGAGGAAGTGGCCACCGCGAGATTGAACGTGCCATGTGCCTGTTTAGGAACGGGTCTGCCATAGCGGTCGACGGTTGTTTCGCCGTGGTATTTCGCTCGGATTTCTGGCCGTGTCAGACACTCGGTGTCATAGCCGATGGTCAGTACCAGTTGGTCGGTGACCAGCCGCTTTGCCACCAGATGGAGCGCCATTCCCTCTGCCATCTCCTGTATCACCACGCGCGCCTTCTTCGTGTCGTATGGTTCATGGAGCACCTGTCCACTGCTGAATGAGTGGGTCTCTGGCCTATAGGCTTTCACCAGGTCGATGGTACATGGCTCCCACCCCCAGGCATGGTCTATCAGCAACTCGGCGTTCACACCGAACAGCTGGTACAGGAGTTCTTCGTTCTGCACCGACAGCCGAGCTATCTTTCCCATGGTGTCAATGCCGTAGCGCGCCAGCTTGTCGGCAATGCCGCGCCCCACGCGCCAAAACTTGGTGAGGGGTTGATAGTCCCACAACTCCTGACGATAGGACTGCTCGTCCAGCGTCGCGATGCGCACACCGTCTTTGTCGGCAGGCATTTGCTTGGCCTTGATGTCCATCGCGATCTTGCAGAGATACAGGTTTGTCCCGATGCCTGCTGTTGCCGTGATGCCCGTTTGGGACAGCACGTCGCGGATCATAGTGATGGTCAACTCGCGTGCTGTCATCTTATAAGAGCGCAGATAGGCTGTCACATCCATAAACACCTCGTCCACGGAATAGACGTGGATGTCCTCTGGGGCAACGTATTTCAGGTAGATGTTGTAAATCTTCGTGCTGACCTCCAAATAATGGCTCATGTGCGGCGGTGCTGTGATGTAGTCTACTTCCCAGTCTGGATGGATCTGCAGCTCTGTGTCTGATGTGGACTTCCCCGTGAACCGACGGTCGGGCAGTCGCATCCGCCGTTCGTTGTTCACCTCCCTCAGCCGTTGCTCCACCTCAAACAGGCGCGCCCTGCCGCCAATGCCGTACTGTTTCAATGAGGGCGTCACGGCCAGACAGATGGTTTTCGCCGTTCGGCTGGTGTCTGCTACGACGAGATTGGTGGTCAGCGGATTCAGTCCACGAGCCACACATTCCACCGAGGCATACATGGACTTCAGGTCAATGGCCACATAAACCTTCTGACCTTCCCTGTTATCACAAGTCTCTTCGGAGGAATGGATGGTGCACATGCGTGTTGAATATGGAGCGTCAAAGGCTGACAATCTCTTCCAGCGGCTTCCGTTTCTTTTCCTTCGCCTCGTCGGCTGCATAGCCGAGTGGTATCAGCACGGCGGCTTCCTCATTGTCAGGCAGACTGAAGAGTTGCTGGCAACGCTCCACGTCGAAGTTGCAGACCCAGCAGGTGGCCAGTCCCTGCTCGGTGGCTGCCAAGCAGAGGTGTTCCACGGCAATGGCCAAGTCGATGTCTCCGTGGTGTTTGCCGTCGGCTCGCACCCATTCCTCATCGTGCAGGATGGAGGCAATGATGACCACGGGAGCGGTGGCAAACCACTTGTGGTCGTAGCACTGGCAGAGGTCCGCCCGTTCTGCTTCGCTGCTGACGATGCGGAACTTCCACGGCTGCCGGTTTACGGCGGAGGGGGCGAGTCGGACACATTCCATGATGTAGTCCAACTTTTCCTGTTCGACACTCGCAGGCTCATATCTCCTGCAACTGTAGCGTTCTCTGACTAAATCCAAAAAGTTCATAGTTCTTAGTTTTTTCGTTGAATATGGCATGGTGTTGTCATACGGTGTACAAAGATACGGACTAATCTTGAGATTTCTGTCAAAAGGCTACATTTTTTGTTTTTAGCATTAAATTTTGTGAATTTCTTTTTTTGTTTCGGATAAAATTCGTAGTTTTGCGTCCAAATATCGTAACGGATAAAACTAACAAAAACATAAAAACTACTGCTTATGTCACAGATTAATGGACACATTTCGCAGATCATCGGCCCAGTAATTGACGTATATTTCAATACCGAAGGGCAGGACGCAGAGAAAGTGCTTCCCCGAATTCACGAGGCACTGACGATTAAGCGTCAAGATGGTTCGCAACTTGTGGTGGAGGTGCAACAGCACATTGGTGAGGACACCGTGCGCTGCGTGGCAATGGACAACACCGACGGCCTGCAGCGTGGGCTGGAAGCCGTACCGATGGGTTCTCCTATCTTGATGCCCTCGGGCGAACAAATCAAGGGGCGTATGCTCAATGTTATCGGGCAACCTATTGACGGTATGAAACCGCTGAACATGGAAGGGGCGTACCCCATCCACCGTGAGGCACCGAAGTTTGAAGAACTATCTACCACCAAAGAAATTTTGGCTACGGGCATCAAGGTCATCGACCTGTTGGAACCGTACCTAAAAGGCGGAAAGATTGGCCTCTTCGGCGGTGCTGGTGTGGGCAAGACCGTGCTCATCATGGAGCTGATCAACAATATTGCCAAAGGACACAACGGGTTCTCCGTGTTTGCTGGAGTGGGAGAGCGCACCCGTGAGGGCAACGACCTGATTCGCGAGATGATCGAGTCGGGCGTTATCCGTTACGGTGAAAAGTTCCGCAAGGCCATGGACGAAGGCAAGTGGGATCTCTCGCTGGTAGACCCAGAAGAGCTGAAGAAGAGCCAGGCCACCCTTGTCTACGGACAGATGAACGAGCCGCCGGGGGCACGTGCCTCGGTAGCCCTTTCTGGTCTGACCGTTGCAGAAGGCTTCCGCGACGGTGGCGGCAAGGATGGAAGTGCCAGTGACATTTTGTTCTTTATCGACAATATTTTCCGCTTTACGCAGGCTGGTTCGGAGGTGTCCGCCCTGCTGGGACGTATGCCTTCGGCTGTGGGCTATCAACCTACATTGGCGTCCGAGATGGGTTCTATGCAGGAGCGCATCACTTCCACGAAGAAAGGTTCTATTACGTCCGTGCAGGCCGTGTATGTGCCAGCTGACGACTTGACCGACCCGGCTCCTGCCACCACGTTTACGCACCTTGATGCGACTACCGTGCTGGATCGTAAGATTGCCGAGCTGGGCATCTATCCCGCAGTAGACCCACTGGGCAGTACATCGCGTATCCTCGACCCACTGGTGGTGGGCAAGGAACACTATGAATGTGCCCAGCGCGTGAAGGAAATCCTGCAACGCTACAAGGAACTGCAGGATATCATTGCTATCCTTGGTATGGACGAACTCTCCGACGAGGACAAGCAGACCGTAAATCGTGCACGCCGTGTGCAGCGTTTCCTCTCGCAACCCTTCTCTGTGGCCGAGCAGTTTACTGGTCTGCCTGGTGTGATGGTGCCCATAGAGGAGACCATCAAGGGCTTCAACGCCATCCTCGACGGTGAGGTTGACGACCTGCCCGAACAGGCATTCCTCAATGTGGGAACGATAGAAGACGCAAAAGCGAAAGCCAAGAAACTGTTGGAAGCAGCTAAAGGATAAGAGGTATGCTGAAGTTGAAGATCGTTTCTCCAAAGAAGGTGGAGTTTGAGGGCGACGTCCAAAGTGTTCTCGTTCCGGGAATGTTGGGACAGTTTGAAATTCTGACGAACCACGCCCCGATTATTTCCGCGCTGACGGAAGGCACCGTGACCTACGCGTTGCCTGACGGCACGAAGCACCAGCTGGAGACGGCTGGAGGCTTTGTCGAGGTGCAGAAGAATGAAGTGGCACTCTGTATAGAACTCCATGAAGCATAGCGCGTGAACGGATCACGAAAAAAATAAAGAATGTCATGTGTAAGGTAGCGGTCACATATATGGTTCAGAGTCTCGCACTCATCGTGGTGCTGACGGCTCTTGTGTTCCTGTGTATCGTGAACTGGGGTGACTTGTCGCTGATGGCTGTGCCTACGGTTGTGACTGCTGGATTTCAGTTGCTGGCCTGTTTGGCTTATGGCATCGCATGGCGCGCCGTGGCCTGTCGGTCGTCGGCGAGTCTGCCCGTGTTTTACCTTGCCGCCTCTGGCATACGTATGCTTGCTGGCATTGCAACGGTGGTGGTTTACCTATTCTTGGCATCGGACACCTCGTCCGTCCGGTTTTTTGTGTTCCTCTTCCTTGCCTATTATTTGGTGTTGCTCGTCTATGACACCCTCTACTTCGTAAAAGTGGAGAAAAAGATTCGTCAAAATGTATAAATCGAAAACAATGAAATATTTACTCAGATGTCTTCTGCTGATGCTCTTGGGACTGCCGACCTCTGTCAAGGCGGCCAGTGAAGTTGACGTGAAGGAAATCGTATTGGGACACATGGCCGATGCCTATGAGTGGCACATTACGACCATCGGGAAGTCTCACGTCAGCATCCCGTTGCCTGTGATTGTGAGGAGCGAAGCTACGGGCACGTGGCATTGCTTCAGCAGTTCCCGTATCGAGGAGGCTGCGGAGGAAGGCCACGACTATCAGGGTTTCTTCTTCAACGAGGCCAAGAACGGCAAGATCTACGAGCGGCTGGCAGACGGCAGTACCATCCGTCCGCTGGACTTGAGCATCACCAAGAGTGTGCTCCAGATTTGGATTGTTGTCTTTGCGATGTTGGCTATCTTCTTGGGATGCGCTCGCTGGTATCGTAAGCACGACGTGACGCACGAGAGTCCAAAAGGATTCGTCGGCATGATGGAGATGCTGGTCATGACCATCAACGACGACTTGATCAAGGACTCCATCGGTGAGAAGCACTATCGTCCCTATGCCCCTTATCTGCTGACGGCATTCTTCTTCATCCTTATCACCAACCTGTTAGGTTTGCTGCCAGTGTTCCCAGGTGGAGCCAATGTGACGGGCAACATCAACGTCACCTTCTTCCTGGCACTCTGCACCATGTTGGCCATCAACCTGTTTGGCAACAAGGAATACTGGAAGGAGATATTCTGGCCCGATGTGCCCGCTTTCCTCAAAGCTTATCCTGTGGCTATCATGCCCGTCATTGAGCTTTTCGGCATCATCACCAAGCCTTTTGCACTGATGGTTCGTCTGTTTGCCAACATGATGGCGGGCCATGCCATCATCCTGTCTTTCACCGCCATCATCTTCATCGGATGGTCACTCAACGCTGTGTTGGGTGGTGGACTGACGCTGTTGAGTTTCGTTATGATGCTCTTCATGAACTGTCTCGAATTTCTGGTGGCGTTCATTCAGGCTTACGTATTCACCATGCTGAGTGCCGTATTCATCGGTTTGGCTCATCCGGAGCACCACGAAGCATGAGACGATATAAGAATTAATAAGCAAAAAAATAAGTATAACCCATTAAAAACGTTTAGATTATGTTATCATTGATTTTACAGGCAGCCGCAGGTGCTGGTCTCGCTAAGTTTGGTGCCGGTCTCGGCGCAGGTATTGCAGCTATTGGTGCCGGTCTCGGTATCGGTCGTATCGGTGGAAGTGCAATGGATGCCATTGCCCGTCAGCCAGAAGCCGCAGGTGTTATCCGTACCAACATGATTCTGACAGCAGCCTTCGTTGAGGGTGTTGCCCTGTTTGCTGTTGTAGTCTGCGCACTTTGCGTGTTCATGTAATCCATCAAAACTTCAAGGCAAATGGATATGAATTTACCATCAATATTGACGCCCGACTTCGGACTCTTCTTCTGGATGCTCGTCGCGTTTTTGGTGGTCTTCCTTCTGCTCGCCAAGTTCGGCTTTCCTGTCATTACCAAATCGGTAGAGGAGCGCAAGAACTTCATTGACGAGAGTCTCCGCAAGGCTCACGAGGCTCAGGAGCGGCTCGCCAATATCGAGAAAGAAGGGGAATCCATCTTGCAGGAGGCTCGCGAGAAACAGGCTCAGATACTCCGTGAGGCCGCCCAGACACGCGATGCCATCGTGGAAAAGGCGCAAGAAAAGGCTCGGCAGGAGGGTAACCGCCTGTTGGAGGAAGCCAAGACCGCCATTGCTCAGGAGAAGAGTGCCGCGATAGCTGACATCCGCCGACAGGTTGCCGTGTTGAGTGTCGACATTGCTGGAAAGGTTCTTCGCGAGAATCTGAAAGACGACAAGTCGCAGATGGATTTGATTGACCGTATGCTGGATGAAGTTTCTGCTGAATGACCATAGATAATTGAGATTGCGTATGGATATTGGAGCTATATCGACCAGATATGCGCGGGCGCTGTTGAAGGCTGCAACCGCAGGAGGTCTTGACACCGAGGTCTATCAGGACATGATGACCTTGGCCAAGAGCTACTTGGAGGTGGAGCGTCTCCGACAGGCCGTCGAAAATCCCATGCTTTCGAAAGACAAGAAGGCGGGACTCCTTGCGGCAGCCGCAGGTGCCCATCCTTCTGTCCTTACCCGAAACTTCATCAATCTCGTATTGAAGGAAGGTCGTGAGAACGTGATACAGTTCATGGCGAATGCCTATGTCACGCTCTACCGCAAGCAGAAGAACATCATCCGGGGGAAACTTACCACCGCTACGCGCGTGTCGGCTCAGACTGAGCAGAAGATGCGCCAAATGGTGGAACACAAAACTAATGGCACTGTGGAGTTTGAGTCGGAGGTCAATCCCGACATCATCGGAGGCTTCATCCTGGAGTACGACACCTACCGCATGGATGCGAGTGTGAAGTCGCAACTCAACACCATTCTCACACAGTTATGTAAGTAAGAAAAAGTGTCGGAAGGCACTTGTATCAAGCATTATTATTAGAAACAATGTCAGATAAAATAAAACCAAGCGAGGTCTCGCAGGTGTTGCTGGAGCAACTTGAGGGCGTGAACGATGCCGCCAGTTTCGATGAGGTGGGCACCGTGCTCACCGTCAGCGACGGTGTAGCTCGCATCTACGGACTTCGGAATGCAGAAGCCAACGAACTGCTCGAGTTCGAAAATGGTACGATGGCCATTGTGATGAATCTCGAAGAGGACAATGTGGGTTGTGTGCTTCTTGGTCCGACTGCAGGCATTAAGGAGGGACAGGTGGTGAAGCGCACCAAGCGCATTGCCTCCATCCGCGTCAACGACAATATGTTGGGGCGCGTCATCAATCCCCTCGGACAGGCCGTCGACGGAAAGGGAGACATCGACCTGACGGGAGCCTTTGAGATGCCGCTCGACCGTAAGGCTCCAGGCGTAATCTATCGCCAGCCAGTGAAGGAACCGCTGCAGACGGGCTTGAAGGCTGTCGACTCAATGATTCCAATCGGGCGCGGACAGCGCGAACTGATTATCGGCGACCGCCAGACGGGAAAGACCGCCATAGCCGTCGATACCATCATCAACCAAAAGAGTTTTTACGAGGCAGGAAAACCCGTATATTGCATCTATGTGGCTATTGGCCAGAAAGCCTCTACCGTGGCTACGCTGGTGCAGTCACTCAAGGAGCACGGAGCCATGCCTTACACCATCGTTGTAGCCGCTACGGCAGCAGATCCTGCAGCCATGCAGTATTACGCTCCGTTTGCTGGTGCTGCTATTGGTGAGTATTTCCGCGACCGTGGTTATGCAGCACTCGTGGTCTACGACGACCTCTCGAAACAGGCCGTTGCCTACCGTGAGGTGTCGCTCATCCTGCGTCGTCCTTCTGGACGCGAAGCCTATCCGGGCGATGTGTTCTAT
>CAVAIX010000031.1:0-16475 GCA_963588695.1 Bacteroidaceae bacterium
ACGGTAGGCGATGTCGCGCAGTGTGGTCGTATAGCCCTCGGCGGCCTTTCGGACGGCCTCATCCCCCGTGTTCTTATAGTCCATCCAAAGGATGCCTGGCCAGAAGCCGCTACACCAGTCTTTGTAGGCATCCCGGCAGTTCCAGCCTTTCTGCTGGTCGCCGTGGAGGATGTTGCGTGGTGTCATGTGGTAGTCATACGTGCCGTCGCTGTGGCGCAGTTCTGTCAGGGCGCGCATCACCTGCTTGTGGCAATACTGCAACTGTTGGTCGGCATCCAACTGCTGTGCTGTGGCAGTCAGGGAAAGAGGCAGTGCGGCCAAGAGAAAAAGTATTTTTCCTGTTTTCATCGTTTTTATCCTTGTTTTTATAGATAATACGGATGCAACGGGAAGAATACTTAGGAGGAAACGAAATTGTGGTAAGGTTTTCCGCCCTGTTGGTAGGTGGAGTGTGGCGGAAAGTGTGTACCTTTGCAGTCGAAACGAGTAAACAAAATAAAATAGAGAAGAGATGTATATAGAAAAGATTCAGTCGCCAGCCGACTTGAAGGAGCTGGACATGGAAGCACTGAAAGTGGTGGCCGATGAGACGCGCCAGGCTGTGTTGAACCGCGTGAGCAAGCATGGCGGTCACGTGGGACCAAACCTCGGCTTTGTAGAGGCCACGGTGGCACTGCACTATGTGTTTGACGCGCCGAAGGACAAGATCGTGTTCGACGTGAGCCATCAGAGCTATCCCCACAAGGTATTGACAGGACGTGTCGCTGGATTCTTGGGTGACATGAAGGCCATGGATGCCGTCAGCGGCTATTCCTCACCAACGGAGTGCCCGGAGTACGACAACTTCGAGGTGGGACATACCTCCACCTCCGTCAGTTTGGCCACAGGTTTGCAGAAGGCGCGCGACATCAAGGGTACAGACGAGAATATCATTGCGGTCATCGGAGACGGGTCGCTCTCTGGTGGTGAGGCTTTCGAGGGATTGGATGAGGCCTCGGAGTTAGGTACGGGTATCATCGTCGTGGTGAACGACAACGAGATGTCCATTGCCGAGAACCATGGTGGTATCTACAAAAACCTTCGGGCACTCAGGGAGAGTCATGGAACCTGTTCGCACAACTGGTTCAAGGCGTGGGGCTTCGACTATTATTACCTGGAGGAAGGCAACGATGTGGAGCAACTGATCGCCATGTTCCGTCGTGTGAAGGGCACGAAGAAACCCACCGTGGTGCATATCCACACGGAGAAGGGTCACGGCTTTGCGCCTGCTGTGGAAGATAAGGAGCGGTGGCACTGGAGCATGCCCTTCAACCCTATAGATGGTAGCCGTCCTACAGGGGAGGCCATGGAGACCTACGAGGAGCTGTTCAGCAACTGGATGCTGCACGAGATGAAGCAGGACAAGACCCTCATTGCCGTCACCTCGGGCACCCCCACCGTGGCAGGTTTCACTGCAGAGAAGCGCGCTGAGGCTGGACCGCAGCACGTCGACGTGGGCATTGCCGAAGAGCAGGCTGTTGCCATGGTGTCGGGTATGGCCAAGGGCGGACTGCGCCCTGTGTGGACGGTGTACAGCACCTTCGTACAGCGCAGTTACGACCAGATCGCGCAGGATCTCTGCATCAACGGCAATCCTGCTGTCATCAACGTGGCGTGGGGTGGCACGGCCTCTCTGAACGACATCACGCACATTTGCCTGTTCGACATCCCCATGCTGTGCAGCATCCCTGGACTCATCTATCTTGCCCCTACCAGCTGTGAGGAGTATTTCGCCATGCTTCGCTGGGCGATAATTCAGGATCAGAAGCCGATTGCCATCCGCATACCGAGCAACGGCGTGGTGCATACGGCCGAGCCTGTTGACGCGGAATACAGCTACGAACCGAAATACAAAATCATGCGCGAGGGTGCGGGTGTGGCGGTCATCGCCGCTGGCTCGTTCTATCAGAAGGGTGAGCAGGTGGTTCGACTGTTAGCCGACAAGGGCATCCATGCCACCCTCATCAATCCGCGCTACCTAAATGCCGTCGATGCAGAGACCCTTGACCAGCTGAAGGGTAACCATCGTCTCGTTGTCACGTTAGAAGACGGCTGTAAGGATGGGGGCTTTGGTGAGCGCATTGCCGCCTACTATGGTCCGACGGAGATGAAGGTGTTAGTGGGCGGTGTGAAGAAGGGACTGTACGACCGCTATGACCTACAACAGCTGTTGGCCGACAACCGCCTGTTAGATGAACAGATTGTGGAAGACATTATGACGCTGCTATGAAAGAACTGACATTTGACAGCGTACAGGACTTCAACGACTGCTACGGCTTCGAGACGCTACATCCGCTGGTCAGTGTGGTGCGCTACGACAAGGAACAGACCTTGGATGAGCACTTCGCTAACTATGGACTTTACGCCCTGTTTCTCAAAGAGAACAAAGGTTGCCAGCTTTCATATGGCAAGACGAAGTATGACTTTGATGAGATGACCGTCACGAGTTTCGCACCAGGACAGCGCATCCATGTGGAGCCCACTCCCGGTGTGGTCTATCCCAAATGGACGGCACTGCTGTTCCATCCCGACCTGCTGAACCGCACACCGTTAGGGAAGAATATCGGTCGCTACGAGTTCTTCGACTACACCTCCAACGAGGCACTGCATCTCTCGACAGATGAAATTACGATATTCCGCGATGTGCTGAACATGATTCAGCAGGAGTTGCTGCGCAGCATCGACAAACACTCGCGCGAACTCATTGTCAGCCATATCGAACTGCTACTAAACTACTGTCTGCGGTTCTACGACAGGCAGTTCATCACGCGTGAGGAGATTAACCACACGGTGGTGCGGAAGTTCTCGGAAATGCTGGATCAGTATATTGCCGAAAAGGCACCACGTGAGGGACTACCCTCTGTCGCCTACTTTGCCGACAAATGTTGTTATTCCGCGAAATACTTCGGTGCACTGGTCAAGACTGAGACGGGCACGACAGCCAAGGACTACATCAATGCACGGCTGCTCCGTGCTGCCAAACAACTGCTCGGTGACGATACGCTTAATGTCACGATGGTCAGCCAGCGACTCGGCTTCGAATATCCGCAGCACTTCGTCCGTTTCTTCAAGTTGCAGACGGGCAAGACTCCCTCTGAGTTTCGGAAACAGGCGTAAACGTACGTCAATAACCTCCTCCAAACATAAAAGTGACCGTCGACGTGTGTCGAAGGTCACTTTTATGTTTAAAACAAACTGTCGACGTGCGTCGGCGCTTGTTCGGGGAATCTTACAGGATGGTCTTTACAGCCTCTAACATACCCTTCTCTTGAATCAAGTCGAGGTCGAGCTTCACCATAGCGTTGAGATTGTCAATCTTATTGAGGTTCTCACCCCAGATGAACTCAGCGCCAAGCACGCCGTCGGCCACCTTCTGTGTGTCGCCTGTAGCCCACAGCTCCTTGAGCAGATCCATGATCTTCTGGTCGTCGTTGGGCACGATCTCTGCTCCGTCGGCACGCTTGCCACCCTTGTAGTAGGTGATGATGGCAGCCAGACCGAACACCAATCCCTTCGGCAGCTCGCCCTTGCGCTCTAAGTAGGTCTTCACGCCAGGCAGGTC
The DNA here is from genome assembly GCA_963588695.1 of Bacteroidaceae bacterium. Taxonomy (GTDB): domain Bacteria; phylum Bacteroidota; class Bacteroidia; order Bacteroidales; family Bacteroidaceae; genus Prevotella. The sequence goes on from CAVAIX010000031.1 coordinate 3,602, forward strand.
GCGGGCACAGAATTTGGGGAAGGAGTTGAGCATGATGCTCGTTACCTGATGATCCACATACGGGTTGTCGAAGCGCTCCAGCACGTCGGTGGCAAACTTCTCCAACTCCTCGATGGGCAGGTCGAGCGTCTGCATCAGCTCATCGAACTGCACCTTGTGGATGTACTTGCCGATGACTTCATGGTTGCAGGCATCGCGCACGATGTCCACACCGCTGAGGTAGGCCACGGGCGAGAGCACCGTGTGCGGGCCGTTAAGCAGTGTCACCTTGCGCTTGTGGTAAGGCTCCTCCGAGGGAACGAAGAGCACGTGGAGTCCAGCCTTGTCGGCGGGGAACTCCTTGGCCACCTCGCTCGGGGCCTCGATGACCCAGAGGTGGAAGTTCTCGGCCTGTACCACGAGGTTGTCGCGGTAGGAAATCTTCTCTTGAATCTCGGCAATCTCCTTGCGTGGGAAGCCTGGTACGATGCGATCCACGAGGGTGGCGTACACGCCACAAGCCTCCTCGAACCACTTCTTGAAAGCATCACCCAATTTCCACAGCTCGATGTACTTATAGATGCAGTCCTTCAGCACGTGGCCGTTGAGGAAGATCAGTTCACAGGGGAAGATGATGAGACCCTTCGTCGGATCGCCATTGAAAGTCTGGTAACGGCGGTAAAGCAGTTGTACCAACTTACCAGGATAGGATGAAGCAGGTTTGTCCTCTAACTTGCAGGCGGGGTCAAAGGCGATGCCTGCCTCCGTCGTGTTACTGATGACAAAGCGGATCTCTGGCTGGTCAGCCAGTGCCATGAAGGCATCATACTGCGAGTAGGGGTTCAGCGCGCGGCTGATGACGTCGATGCGCTCCAGCGTGTTGACGGGCTTTCCGTTCTCGCGACCCTGCAGGTTGACGTGGTAGAGACAGTCCTGGCCGTTGAGCCAGTCGGCCATGCCGCGCTCGATGGGCTGAACAACCACGACACTGCCGTTGAAGTCAGTCTTCTGATCCATGTTCCAAATGATCCAATCGACAAAAGCACGGAGGAAGTTTCCTTCGCCAAACTGAATGACCTTTTCTGGCATCACACTCTTCGGTGCGAAATGTTTGTTTAACGGTTTCATGTTTTGATGTGATTTTATGTGATAGATTGTTTTTAACGTGTGGCAAAGGTACAAACTTCCGACGAAAACGCAAAGAAAACATGGAACAATGTTCCACATTTCTGCGTAAAGGTTTGCGTGGATGGGCAGCAAAGGGTAGTCCTCTGAATACCCATTTTTAGTGATTTGTGCTTTGGCTCTTCCGTAATTGCAAGGAATTTACTAATTTTGCACCCGTAATTCAGAAGCAAACAACAGTTATATATAAAGACCAGCCAATGAAACTATCCGATCTGAAAACGGGACAGCATGCCACCATCGTCACAGTGCAAGGCCACGGCAGTTTCCGGAAGCGCATCGTGGAGATGGGGTTCGTCAGAGGGAAAGAAGTGGAGGTTCTGCTCAACGCACCCCTGCAGGACCCCGTGAAATATAAAGTGATGGGCTACGAGGTTAGCCTGCGACGGCAGGAGGCTGAGATGATATTAGTGGACACGGGTGAGGAGACTCCATCGACAACTCCTCTGACTGACAACGCTGAGGCTGAAGCCAGTCCGGAAGGCCACTGCTGCAGTGAGATGCTGCCCCTGCGTGCGGGCAACACCATCAGCGTGGCCTTGGTTGGCAACCCGAACTGCGGGAAGACCTCGCTCTTCAACTTTGCCAGCGGTGCGCACGGCCATGTGGGCAACTACAGTGGTGTCACCGTTGATGCCAGTGAGGCACATGCCACCTGCGATGGCTATGTCTTCAATCTCACCGATCTGCCTGGCACCTACTCGCTCTCTTGCTATAGTCCTGAGGAACTTTACGTGCGCGAACATCTGATGCAACGTCACCCCGACGTGGTCATCAACGTGATAGATGCCTCGAACCTCGAACGTAACCTCTACTTGACCGCACAGCTCGTCGATATGAACGTTCGCATGGTATGTGCCCTCAATATGTACGATGAGTTCGAACGTAGGGGCGACGTGATGGACACCGCCACGCTTTCCACCCTCTTCGGTGTGCCCTTTGTCTGCACCTCGTTTCGGACAGGGCGCGGTGTGCAGGAGCTCTTCCGCGAAGTCATCAGCGTCTTTGAGGATCGCAACACTGCCGTGCGCCACATCCATATCAATCACGGCCACGAGATAGAGGCTGGCATCGTACACATCCAGCAATATCTGAAACGCGACGATGCCGTCCGCATCCATTGCTCCACGCGCTATTTGGCTATTAAACTCTTGGAACATGACGACCGCGCCGAAGCCTACGTTAGTCGGATGGAGAACGCCAAGGCCATCATGGACGCACGCGATGCCGCCGAGCAGCGCGTGAAAGAGGAGACGAATACTGATGCCGAGACGGCCGTTATGGATGCCAAGTACGGCTTCATCCACGGTGCACTGTCCGAGGCTGGCTTCCGTCAAGGCACGAAGGAGGATACCTACCGCACGACCCATTTCATCGACGATATACTCTCCAATAAATATTTTGGATTTCCCATCTTCTTCCTCATCCTCTACGTCATGTTCCAAACCACCTTCTCTTTGGGGCAGTACCCGATGGACTGGATAGACACACTCGTGGCGTGGATAGGTAGCCTGGCCTCGAACCTGATGCCCGAAGGCCCGTTGCGCTCGTTAGTGGTCGACGGCGTGATAGGGGGTGTGGGAGCCGTCATCGTATTCCTGCCGCAGATACTGATTCTCTATTTCTTCATCTCACTCATGGAAGACAGTGGCTATATGGCTCGCGCTGCCTTCATCATGGATAAGCTGATGCATAAGATGGGACTGCACGGCAAGTCGTTCATTCCGCTTGTTATGGGATTCGGTTGCAACGTGCCTGCCGTCATGGCCACACGCACCATAGAGAGTCGACGCTCGCGACTCATCACTATGCTCATCCTGCCCTTTATGTCGTGTTCGGCGCGACTGCCCATCTATATCATGGTGGTCGGTACGTTCTTCGCCGCGCAGTATCGCTCGTGGATCATGATTCTGCTCTATGCCGTCGGTGTGGCCGTGGCCGTCGTGGTCAGCAAGCTCTTCTCTACCTTTGTCGTGAAGGGCGAGGATACACCATTTGTTATGGAACTGCCGCCCTACCGCTGGCCGACGGCCAAGGCCATTGGTCGTCACACCTGGGAAAAGGGTAAGGAATACCTCAAGAAGATGGGTGGCATCATCCTCGTGGCCTCTGTCATCGTATGGGCGTTAGGCTACTTCCCCCACGACGACACACTCTCGTCGCAGCAGCAGAAAGAACAGTCGTACATCGGGCGCATCGGCAAGGCCGTGGAACCCGTGTTTGAGTTGCAGGGCTTCAACTGGAAACTGGATGTCAGCCTTATCGCTGGTGTTGGTGCCAAGGAGATTGTGGCCTCCACCATCGGTGTCATCTATAGTGGCGACGATTCGTTCAGCGATGACTCTTCCTTCAGTGACGACACGGAGAAATATACCAGCCTGCGTCAGAAGATGTCAGACGACGGCATCACACCGCTCGCTGCCTTCAGCTATCTGCTCTTTGTATTACTCTATTTCCCCTGCATCGCCACGATCATTGCCATACGCAACGAGACGGGTTCGTGGCGTTGGGCAGTCTTTGCTGCAGTCTATACCACTGCTGTGGCTTGGGTGATAAGTGCACTGGTCTATCAGGTCGGGAATCTGTTCTAACACCGGAAACAAGGAGAACACATGAAAATGACGAAACGAAAGTTCATCACCTATTTCTTTACCGTTGTTGGGGTCTTGGCTATTGTCAAGGAATCAACGCTCGTCCGTTGTATGGGTGTGGACGAGGCTGTTGTGGCGGACACCATTGAAGCGCTGCCTGTGGCAGTGGCGGACATTGGTTCGCGTCCGCACCGAATCGGTTATGTGCCGCCCTATAAGACTACCTTTCCCGACAGTCAGCAGGTGCAGTTGCAGGCTGCCGAGCGCTGGGGCGTGCGTCCTGTGGCCAACCGTGCCGATGCCGAGGCGCGCAAGAAAGAACTGGTCTATATCGCTGCAAGTCCTTACTACCATGTCGACCCACTCCACAGTTCGCTGCCTTATCTCGTACCGCGTGCAGCCGTACTGCTGCAGGACATCGGACAGGCATTTTACGACAGCCTTTACGTGAAGGGCATTCCCTTCAACCAACTGATTGTGACCAGTGTGTTGCGCAGTGAGGAGGACGTAACCAAGCTGCGCCGACGCAATGGCAACGCAACGGAGCGCAGTTGTCATCTCTTTGGCACGACTTTCGACGTGTGCTACAATCGCTACCATCCCGTGGCGCGTCCCGTGCGCAACGACACTTTGAAATGGGTGCTGACACAGGTGCTCCGCGACATCCGCGAGCAGGAGCGTTGTTATATTAAGTATGAGGTGAAGCAGGGCTGTTTCCACATGACAGTGCGCTGACCAGCAGAAGAAAGAAAGGTGTCAAAGGGAGATGTGGCTTGAGTCGCATCGGACATTTTCCTCGCGAACCAGTTGACTGATGGATTGTTGCAGAATGTCGGCAGAAATCGGGAGCGTCTGTAGCTCACTGAGCAGGTGGGACTTCCCGTCGGCCAGCGCGTCCAAGATGCGTTGTCGAGCGTTTTGTACTTCATCGTCACTGTGACTCTTGCATACGTCGCACTGTCCACAGTCTTTCGCCTGTTTCTCCCCGAAATATTCCAGCAAGAGACGCGAACGACAGTGGGAGGTGTCTTCCAAATAGGTGATGACGGATTCGATGCGGTTGCTGAACTGTTGTCGCCGGATTTCATAGACTTCCGGGGAGAACTGCAGGTGCTGGCTGTCTTCGCGGCGCTGCATATAGCGCAGGTAGGGCAGCTTGCTGGGTGGAATATAGCGGATAATGTGTTTGCGTGAGAGTTGCACCAGTGTGTCGTGCACCTCCTGCCGATTCGTCTTACTGAGATTGGCGAGTAGGGCTTCATCGATGTAGGCATAGTCGGTGAACATGCCAGGATAGTTGCGCAACATGGTGATGATGAGGCGGTCCTCGCCTGGCGTATTTCCCGAAAGACGATACAGCTCGTCGCGTTCGACGGTGAACATGACTCTGGAGGCGTTGTAGCGTTCAGCGGAATACTCAATGTAGCCCGCACGCTCCAAAATCTGTAGTGCGGAATGGACATTGACGGAGAAATGGTGGAAACGGAAGCAGAACTCGTCGATGTTAAACTCATGCGCTACGCCATTGCCGTCGCCCAAGGCTATCTGGTAGTAGTAGGCTAAATGATCGTAGACCAAACGAATGTACTCCTTGTCGGGGAAGGTGTCAGCCACGCGTTTGCGCAGTTTCCCGATGTCTTGACGACCGAACAGGAGGATGGCCTCAGCGGGTTTCCCGTCGCGTCCGGCACGTCCTGCTTCTTGAAAGTAGGCTTCGATGGAGTCGGGACAGTCGTAGTGGATCACAAGACGTACATCGGCTTTGTCGATGCCCATGCCGAAGGCGTTGGTTGCCACGATGACACGTATCTGGTCTGTCAGCCATCCAGTTTGCCGCAGGTCTTTCTCTTCGGTGTCGAGACCGGCATGGTAGTAGGTTGCACTGATACCTTCCTGGCTGAGTAGTTCTGCCAGTTCGCGGGCGTGGCGACGACTGCGAACATAGACGATGGCCGAGGCCATCGACACACGGAGTAGTTCCAATAGTTCGTGCCGCTTGTCAGCCGTCTCCCTGACGATGTAGCTGAGGTTTTTCCGTTCGAACGACATACGATACACGTTGAACTGGCTGGACTTGTCGCCAGGTCTGCGCAACTTGTCTTGAATATCGTTCACCACGGCAGGTGTGGCCGTGGCGGTGAGGGCGAGGACGGGTACGTCGGGCACGAAGGTGCGGATGGTGGCGATGTCCAGATAGCTGGGACGAAAATCATAGCCCCACTGACTGATGCAGTGGGCTTCGTCGATGGTGATGAAGCTGACGCGCATGTGGCGGAGCTTGGTGACGAAGAGCTCGCTGGAGAGGCGTTCGGGAGAGATGTAGAGTAGTCGCGTGCGCCCGAGGATGCAGTTGTCGAGGATGCGCAGCATATCGTCGCGCCCTATGCCAGAATGGACGGCGGCAGCCAGAATGCCGCGTCGCTGCAACTGGTAGACCTGGTCTTTCATCAGGGCGATGAGGGGTGTGACAACGATACAGACTCCTTCTTGGCAGAGTGCGGGTACCTGGAACGTGACAGACTTTCCACCGCCTGTGGGCATGAGACCGAGGGTGTCGTGTCCCTCACAGACAGACGCTATGATGTCGCGCTGGATGCCGCGGAAGTCATCATACCCCCAGTAGCGCTTGAGCGTCTTCTGATACTGATCCATTTATCGTCTCCTCCTCCTTTTCACTGGGACGGATGTCAATAATCTGGAGCTGGATATCACCGCGCTTATAGGCGTTTTCCTCAATGGTGTAAACGATGTCGAACGAACGTCGCGACTTGATATACCTTGCATCGGCACTCTGTCCGAAGGCAATGCCGTTCATCACCACCGCTGAGTTGGAGTCCACCAACTCGAGTTTGATATGCTCCTGATGGCGACCCACCACCTTCGATGTACCGTAGTCATAGACGTTGCGGGTGAGGAAGAGGGGCTTCTCGTTGGCAGGTCCGTGTGGCGTTAACTTGCGCAGGTCACCGAAGAGCCGTTTGGTGATGTCTTTGAAGTTGATCTCCTCGTCGATGTCGAGTGTGGGCAGGGTCTGTTCTGGTTTGATGTGCTGGCTGACGTACGCTTGAAAACGGGTTCTGAACTCCTGTATATGCTCTCGTTTCAACGTGAGTCCCACGGCGTAGGTGTGGCCTCCGAAGTTCTCCAAGATGTCGCGACAACTCTTGATGGCATCGTAGATATCGAAACCAGCCACGGAGCGTGCCGATCCAGTGGCCATGCCGTCGATGACGGTCAGCACGACGGTAGGACGGTAGTAGATTTCCGTCAGTCGGGAGGCCACGATGCCCACCACGCCTTTCTTCCATCCCTCGTCATAGAGCACGATGGACGACAGGTGTTGCTGGCTCTCCAACCGCGCCACAATCTCATTGGCTTCAACGGTCATCTGCTTGTCGATGTCCTTGCGCTGCTCATTATATTCGTTGATGCGGTTGGCTTCCGTGAGTGCCCTTTGTAGGTCGCGCTCCACGAGCAGTTCCACGGCTTCCTTGCCGTTCTGCATGCGTCCGCTGGCATTGATGCGTGGTCCAATCTTGAACACGATGTCACTCATGGTCAACTCGCGATCCGTCAATCCGCAGATGTCGATGATGGCTTTCATACCCGTGGAGGGGGTTGTGTTGAGTTGTCTCAGTCCGTGATAGGCTAAGATGCGGTTCTCGCCCGTCACTGGCACGAGATCCGCGGCAATGCTGACGGCACACAGGTCGAGCAGGGGCATGAGTCGCTGGAAGGGGATGCCGTTGTTCTTGGCGAAGGCCTGCATGAGTTTGAAGCCCACGCCGCAGCCACAGAGATGGCGGAAGGGATAGGTGGAGTCCGTACGCTTGGGGTTAAGGATAGCCACCGCAGGGGGCAGCGTCTCGTCGGGCACATGGTGGTCGCAGATGATGAAGTCGATGCCCTGTTCCTTGGCGTAGGCAATCTCTTCGACGGCCTTGATGCCGCAGTCGAGCACGATGATGAGTTTCACCTCCGTCTCTTTGGCGTAGTCAATACCTTTGTAGCTGACACCGTATCCCTCTTCCTCGCGGTTGGGGATGTAGTAGTCGATGTTGGAATAGAACTGCACGAGGAACTTGTAGACGAGTGCCACTGCTGTGCACCCGTCCACGTCATAGTCACCATACACCATGATGCGTTCCTTGCGCCCCATTGCGTCGTTGAGCCTGTCCACCGCCACGTCCATGTCGTTCATCAAGAACGGGTCGATGAGTTCGTTCATCATGGGACGGAAGAAGCGTTTGGCTGCCGACTCCGTCCTGATGCCCCTGCTGATGAGTAGGTCGGCCACGATGGGACTCATGCCGATTTTTCCGGCCAGTTCCTTAGCCGCCTGCTGCCGTTCCAGTGTCGGAGATTGGTAATTCCATTGGTAGTGCATTTACGTTTCTTCCAGGGTTCTTATCAGATGCCGAGTTTCTTGCGGATGTCCTGTGGGATGGCGTTTTTGTTGATGGTGAAGTCCATGGTGTTGGCAGCGATGAAGGCTTTGGTCATATACCAGATACCTTTGTATGCACCGCTCTCGCCCCATGAGTTCTTTACCATATAGTATTCCTTGCCGTTCTGATCCTTAGCGATGCCGAAGATGAGCATGCCGTGGTCGTCGGTCAACTGCCAGTTGTCGTAGCGTTCCTGGCGCATCTCCTGGGTGGGTGTTATTTCGGGCACGGTGCAGCCGAGCGAGTCAATGAGGTTACGCTTCTTCTCCACACTCATCTTAAGCCAGCGTGCCATGTCACTGCCCTGGAGACTTTCTGTCTTCTTGGTGTCGATGGCGTAGGCCAGTCCGTTGCGGGTGAAGCCGTCCTCGGACACGTCGCCACCCCAGGCCACGGTGTAGCCGTTCATCACAGCGTTGTCAATAATCTGCATCATTTCATCCATCGGCACGTTGTAGCTCAGTGGGTTGCGCCAGTTGTCCTGTACCTCCACAGCGAAAGCACTATAGAAGGGCTTGTGGGTGTAGGAGGTGATGCTTACATAGTCGTTCCAGTCGAGACCGAGTGAAGCGGCAAAGCTCTGTGGTGTGTATTGCTTGCCCTCATAAGTGAACGTCTCGGGACACTTGCCGAGGTAGGCATCGAGGATGCCCTGCAGTCCGACTTTCCACTGGCTGGAGAGTTTCTTGGCGTTGCTCTTCGATACGGCAGCCACATAAGGCTCTAACAGGGAGAAGAACTCGTTGAAGTTGTGAAGCGAGTCGCCATAGAGCGAACCGGGGAAAGGCATGGCTTCTTCGGGGCAGATGCCGTAGTGCTGGAGCACGTAGTGTACATCGTAGGCCGAGCCGCCTTGTGAGAACTGGCAGTCACCATGCAGACGCACCACCTGTATGGCGCGATCCATGTAGTTCTTGTTGGCCACGAAACTCTCGCAGAGGTCGTAGGTCTTGCCGCTCTTCTTCAGAATTTCAGCCTCGAAGAACGAGAGGGTGGAGTAGTCCCAGCACGTGCCAGAGCGGTTCTGATCCTTGATGGAGGTGATGGGGTTCTCCTTCACTACGGTAAACACGGGTTTGTTCTTGTTCACGACCTTCTTGCCTTTGGCCTGTGCACCTGTAGCCACGATGGCCAACAGGGCGATGATAAGGGTTTTCTTCATAATGGTATTTATTTTTTTTGTTTTTGTTTTTACTTGTGGGATGTTGCCATCTGCGCTTCGAGGTCGGCTGGATGGTAGGGAATGCGCTTGCTGCCTAAGAAGCGGCACCCGTCAGCGGTAATTAGCACATCGTCCTCGATGCGTATGCCACCGAAGTCTTTGTAGGTTTCGAGCAGGTCGAAGTTGAGGAAGTCTTTACAGTGTCCACTGGCGCGCCATTCGTCGATGAGTTGCGGAATGAAATAGATGCCTGGCTCGTCGGTAACGACGAAGCCTTCCTGCAACTGCCGTCCCATACGGAGGCAGTTGGTGCCGAACTGTTCAAGGTTGGGGCGTGTCTCTTCGTCGAAGCCCACATAGATTTGTCCCAGTCCTTCCATATCGTGCACGTCCATGCCCATCATGTGTCCCAGTCCGTGGGGCAGGAACATGGCGTGTGCGCCAGCAGCGACAGCCTCGTCGGTGTCGCCCTTCATCAGTCCGAGTTCCTTCAGACGCTCCACCATCTTGCGGCAGACGGCAAAGTGTACGTCTTTGTATTTGATGCCCGGTCGCGCCACTTCCAATACATAGTCGTGACAAACCTCGACGATGCTGTATATCTCCAGTTGCCGTTGGGTGAACTGACCACTGACGGGCATGGTGCGCGTGTGGTCGGAGCAGTAATCGTTCAACTCGCAGCCAGCATCGCAGATGACCAGTCGACCAGCTTCCAGTGTGGCATCCGACGGACAGCCGTGCATGATCTCGCCATGCTGGGTGTAGATGGTGGCGAAACTGGTGTTCCCTGCCATGGAGCGGGCGATGCCGTCCACCTGTCCGCCTACGTAGCGTTCGGTCACTCCAGGTTGTGTCAACCGTTGGGCGGTGGTGTGCATGAGGTAGCCGATGTCGCAGGCGCGGTCAATGGCGGCAATTTCCTGCGCCTCCTTGGTGGAGCGCATCTCCACCACCGCATGGATGAGCGGCAGTGAAGCGGCGTCCTTCTGCTGGGAAGGATGGATGCCTAAAAGATCCATAATCTGTATCTTGGTGTCATGGCGGTAGGGCGGCAGAAAATGGATAGAACGCTTCTTGGCCAGTGCGTCGTGGCAGACGCGAGTCAGTTCCTTCATCGGTCCCGTCGTGCTGACACCCACGGCCTCGGCCAGTACTTTCACGCTATCCACGAAGCCCATCCAGACAATGTCTTCTATATCGATGTCGTCACCGAACATCATGTCGGTATCGTTGTCAATGTCCATCACGCCGACCAGTCCGTCGCGGTGTTGCCCGAAATAGTAGAGGAACGATGAGTCTTGGCGCATCGGCGCATAGCAGTTGGCGGGATAGTTGCAGGGTGCTTCATTGTTGCCGAACAGCACGATGATGCCATTGCCGACCCGTTTTTTCAGTGCTGCACGCCGTCTGATATAAGTGTCTTTGTCAAACATGGGGGAAACAATTGTTTTTTTTCAGTGCACAAAGTTACGAAAAATAAGCCAAAGGGCAAAATAATTAGGTCTTATTTTGTGGAAAAGCTTCATTCCTTCTTCACAACGTACTTCTGATAGTAGGTGATGAGGAGGGTGGTCAACGGCAGGGCGATGACCATGCCTAACACGCCCAACAGTGAGCCCCACACGGATAGCGACAGTAGGATGACGGCTGAGTTGAGTCCCATCACCTTGCCCATGATACGTGGGGTGAGGATGGTGTCTTGGATGATTTGCACCACGACGAATACGGCGAGTGCCATGAGTAGCACGAGCCAAAAATTCTGTCCCGAGTCAGCCGCCTTGACGATGGCGAGCAGTATCGTGGGCACGAATCCGACCACCTGTAGATAGGGCACCATGTTGAGCAGTCCGATGAACATGCCCAACCCGACGGCCATGGGGAAGTCGATGATGAGGAAACCGATACTGAACAGCACACCCACGCAGAAGGCCACGCAGGCTTGTCCGCGGAAGTACTTGTTCATGCCATCCTCCACATCGTGTACCAACTGCACGGCAAAGGCACGGTAGCGTTGTGGCAGCATAGCTGGCCATCCTGTGGTCAGCCGCTCGTAGTCGATGAGGATGAAGAGGGTATAGAGAAACACCATGGTGACGGAGATAAGACTGCTGACGGCTCCGATGCTTTGCGTGATGATGTCCCATATCCGAGGCATGGCTTCCCGCATGGTCTGCACGAAGCCTTCCTGTGTGACCATGGCCTTCACTTGCTCGCCAGTGAGGTGTTGGTGGAGGTATTCCTGTATCTGTGTCGGGATGTTCTGCACCATGGCGTGGGTCTCGATGTAGTGGATGATGAGGTCTTTCACGCGCAGGCTCTCCTCCACCATAGGTGGCACGATGAGCCAGAAGGCAGCGGTCAGCACGCCTCCCGTCACGATGAAGGCACACAGGATGCCGAGGATGCGGAAATGGAGGTGACAGCGGTACTGGAAGAACTTAACCAGTGGGAAGAGTAGGTAGGCAATGAGCCACGCTAAGAAAAACGGCAGCAACACGCCGCTGAGTCGGCGCAGCAGCAGGACGATGGCTGCCAATACGGCGGCGGCGAGTATGCCGCGGATGAAGGTGTCGAAGGTGATTTGTTTGCGTTCCATATCTTGTGTGCTATGCTTGGTTGGTAGATGGGGAGATGTAGGTCTTGGTGTGTTTCAGTCGGAGACTGTTGAGCACCACGCTGACGCTGGAGCACGCCATCAGTGCCGAGGCCCACATAGGGGTGATCTGCCAGTGGAGACCGAAGACGTAGGGCAGTCCGGCGGCCAGTGGAATGCACACCGTGTTGTAGATGAACGCCCAGAAGAGGTTCTGGTGGATCATGCCGACGGTCTTGCGCGACAGGTGAATGGCATCGGGGATGCGACGGAGGTCGTCGCCCATTAGGGTGACCTGTGCGGCATCCATGGCCACGTCGGTGCCGCGCCCCATGGCAATGCTCACGTCTGCGCGTGCCAAAGCCTGTGCGTCGTTGACACCGTCGCCCACCATGGCCACGCGGTGACCCTCCGACTGCAGTTGTCTGACGAGGTCTTCCTTGTCCTGCGGCAGCATCTGCCAGCGGCAGTGGTCTACGCCAGCCTCTTTGGCCAGTGCTCTGACGCGCTCCTCTCGGTCGCCGCTCATCATGTAGAGGCTGATACCCATGGTGTGAAGCTGGTTGACTGCCTCGCGGGCATGGGGTTTGAGGTGTTCACTGCTGTCATCGGAGGCGGGGAGGGTCATCGTGCCAGTCTTGTCCACTACCATAGTGTCCACCTGACACAGCTGTTCCAGTGCCGTGGCGTCCTTCACCAACATACCAGCCTCAGCAGCCTTGCCTATCCCTACCATGAGGGCGGTAGGGGTGGCCAGTCCAAGGGCGCATGGACAGGCAACTACCAGTACGGAGACGGCCGACACGATAGCCTGTGGCAGACCGCTGTTGCCGCCCATCATCCACCATACACCGAAGGTTCCTATGGCGATGAGACACACCACGGGTACGAAGACCGCAGCAACGCGGTCTGCCAC
>CAVAIX010000032.1:0-16456 GCA_963588695.1 Bacteroidaceae bacterium
TATTCTGCTCGCTTAATCGTACCTCTGACGCTTGCGCGTCGAAGGTACTCACGCTCGGAAAAACTCAAATAAATTTGTCTTCGGCTTATTTTGTCGCGACTCAGCAGAGGAAAAGCAAGCTTTTCTCTGCATTCGCTGCTCCAAAATTTGGTTTTTCTCTCGCTTAATCGTACCTTTGGGCATTGCCCGAAAGTAGGCTGCGCCTTGGAAATAAAAGAAAAAACTACGTTTCTCTTTGTATTTCGCTCGGTTTGCACTACCTTTGTGGGCTGAAAGAGAACAAACTGATAAAAAGAAGTACGATAATGATGTCAAAGACCATTCTTGGAACCTGCTGCACCGTGTTGATGTTGGCAGGGGGTGCTGAGGCCGGAAAGGCCTTCGCACAGCAGCCGGCGAAGGTGCACGGCTACGCAAAGGAAAACATGAACACAACGGTGAAGCCAGGCGACGACTTCGTGGAATATGCTACAGGTGCATGGATCAAGAGCCATCCGCTGCGCGACGACCAGGTGACCAACGGAGCGTTCATGGATTTGTACGACCAAAACCAGAAACAGATTCAAGAACTCATCCTGCAGTTCTCTACCACGCCCCAGGAGAAGGGTTCACTGGGACAGAAAATCGGTACACTGTACAACCAGATGATGGACTCCGTGCGCCGCAACAAGGAGGGATTCCAACCCATTGTGAAGAATCTGGAGAAGATTCGTGCCGTGAAGAGCCGCAAGGAATACCAACGCGTGACGGCAGAACTGGATCGCCACGGCGAGTCGACTATGATGTACGATATCGGTGTGGGTGCTGACCAACGTCAGGCTGACCGCAACATCGTGGGCATCGGACAGGGCGGACTCGGACTGGGCACTCGTGACTACTATCTGAATGACGACGCACAGACCGTGGCCGTACGCAACGCCTACATGAAATACATGACCAAGATGTTTACGCTCGTGGGCTACGACGAGGCCACGGCCAAGCAGAAGGCTGAGGCTGTCTACGCCATAGAGAAGCAACTCGCCGAGAAGAGTTACTCTCGCGTGCAGTTGCGCGATATTGATGCGAACTACCATAAGATGTCGTTCGACGAGCTGTGTGAGCAGTTCCCGGGCATCGACTGGACCACCGTGTTCTGGGTGACGGGATTTCCGGCCTTCGACAGCGTAGATATGGGGCAGCCCGAACCGCTGCACGAGGTGGAGAAAATCTTAGCCGAAACATCGCTCGACGACCTAAAGAGCTATGCTGAGGTGCGCATCATCGGCGGTGCCACCTCCTACCTGAGCGACGATTTCCGTCAGGCAGCATTTGAGATGTCCCAAGTGATGAGCGGCAAGCAGCAGGACGACCCACTTTGGAAGCGTGCCACCAACTTAGTGAACAGCGTGATGGGCGACGCCATCGGTAAGATGTACTGCGAGAAATACTTCCCCGAGTCGAGCAAGAAGCGCGTGCTTGAACTGGTGCGTAACCTGCAGGTGGCACTCGGACAGCGCATTGACGAGGCTACTTGGATGGGACGTGAGACCAAGGCACAGGCCAAGGACAAGTTGTCGAACTTCATCGTGAAGATTGGTTATCCCGACAAGTGGAAGGACTACAGCAAACTGGAGATCAGCGACTCGCTGTCGCTCCGCGAGAACCTGGCCAACGTGTCTGAGTTCTTCCTGCAGGACGAGCTGCAGCGCAAGGTGAACAAGCCCGTGGACAAGACGCAGTGGCTGATGACACCGCAGACCATCAACGCCTACTATAACCCCACTACCAACGAGATCTGTTTCCCGGCAGGCATTCTCCAGGCTCCGTTCTTCGACCCTGAGGCCGACGATGCCATCAACTACGGAGCCATCGGTGTGGTGATTGGCCACGAGATGAGCCACGGCTTCGACGATCAAGGCTGCCAGTTTGATAAGACTGGTAACCAGCGTAACTGGTGGACGGCTGCCGACAAAGCCAACTTCGACAAGCGCACCGCTGTGCTCGTAGACCACTTCTCCTCCATCGAAGTGGTGGACGGCAAGAAGGTGAACGGCAAGCAGACCCTCGGCGAGAACATCGGCGACAACGGTGGACTGAACATCGCCCTGCGCGCCTACCACAATGCCCGCAAGGAAGGCCACACCTTCAACGCTGACCAAAAGGACTTCACACCCGACCAGCTCTTCTTCCTCGGCTACGCCCGTATCTGGGCTGGCAACAGCCGCGCACAGTATCTGGACATGCTGCTCAAGCAGGACGTTCACTCGCCCCATCAGGCTCGCGTCAACGGTGCACTGCCTCACATCGACGCTTGGTATCAGGCCTTCGGTGTGAAGAAGGGCAATCGTCTGTTCCTGCCTAAGAAGAAGCGTGCACAGATCTGGTAAGGGCACGCTTTCAACCCCCAGCAGACTCATGAAGAAACTCTATATCGAAACCTACGGTTGCCAGATGAACGTGGCCGACTCGGAGGTCGTGGCCAGCGTGATGCAGATGGCAGGATATGAGAACACGGAGAGCCTCGACGAGGCAGATGCCGTGTTCTTGAACACCTGTTCCATCCGCGACAACGCCGAGCAGAAGATCTATCACCGCCTCGATGCGCTCGATGCCATCCGCCGCAAGCGCCCACTGATTATCGGAGTGTTAGGGTGCATGGCCGAGCGCGTGAGGGACGACCTCATAGCCAACCACCACTGCGACTTGGTGGCTGGACCCGACGCCTACCTCACACTGCCCGACCTCATCGCGCAGGCTGAGAATGGGCACAAGGCCATCAACATCGAGCTGTCAACCACGGAGACCTACCGCGACATCGTGCCGCAACGACTCCATGGCGCACACATCAGTGGATTCGTCAGCATCATGCGCGGATGCAACAATTTCTGCCACTACTGCATCGTGCCCTACACGCGAGGACGGGAGCGCTCACGCGACGTGGACAGCATCCTGCGCGAGGTGCGCGATCTGCACGACCGAGGCTTCAAGGAGGTGACGCTGCTCGGCCAAAACGTCAACAGCTACGGGCTGTCGCCCGCTGGTAAGCGCGAGCCAGGGAGCACGTCGTTTGCTCAGCTGCTGCACCTCGTGGCACAGTCCGTGCCAGACATGCGCGTGCGCTTCACCACCTCCAACCCAGAGGACATGACGGAGGATATTCTCCACGCTGTGGCGGAAGAGCCGAACCTCTGCAAACACATCCACTTCCCTGCACAGAGTGGCAGTGACAAAATCCTACGGCTGATGAACCGCAAATACACCCGGGAACAATACATCGAGCGGGTCAATGCCATCCGCCGCATCATCCCCGGCTGTGGACTGTCCACCGACCTCTTCGTGGGCTACCACGACGAAACACCGGAAGACTTTGCCGAGACACTGTCGCTCGTCAGTGCGTGTCGCTTCGACTCGGCCTTTATGTTCAAATACAGTGAACGCCCCGGCACTTATGCCGCCAAACACCTGCCCGACAACGTGCCCGAGGAGGTGAAGATAGAACGGCTGAACGAGTTGATTCGACTGCAGACCGAGGTCAGTGCACAGCAGAACCGCGCTGACGAGGGCAAGGAGTTCGATGTGCTGATAGAGGCGTTCAGCAAGCGTTCACGCGAGCAACTCATGGGGCGCACTGAACAGAACAAGGCCGTGGTGATGGATAAGAACGGCCACCACATCGGCGAGACCGTGCGCGTGCGCATCACGGGAAGTACCAGCGCAACACTTTTCGGCGAGATACTATGAGAGAGTTCCTGAACGTGCTGAGGCGCTTCGTGCCGCCCTACAAGAAATACTTGGTGTTGTCGGTTGTCTTCAACATCCTCTCAGCCGTGCTCAACATCTTCTCGTTTGCCGCCCTCATCCCCATCCTGCAGATCATCTTCAGAACGGGCGATGGACAGGCCGCCACCCACTGGATGGCTTGGGACTGGAGCAACGCGCAGGCCGTGCTGATGAACAACCTCAACTACTACGTCAACACGCTGTTGGCGGAATACGGACAGACCACCACGCTGCTCTTCATCGGCCTTTTCCTGGCCTTCACCACGCTGCTTAAGACGGGAGCCTATTTCCTTTCCTCGGCCACCATAGTGCCCATCCGCACGGGTGTGGTGCGCGACATTCGCAACCAACTCTACTGGAAAATCACCGCCCTGCCCCTCGGCTTCTTCAGCGAGGAGCGCAAGGGCGACATCATCGCCCGCATGAGTGGCGACGTGCAGGAGATTGAGTCGAGCATCATGTCGAGCCTCGATATGCTGTTCAAGAACCCCGTCCTCATCATCGCCTATTTCGTCACCCTCGTGTTCATCTCTTGGCAACTCACCGTCTTCACCCTCGTCATCGTACCCATCATGGGATGGTTTATGGGTTTCGTGGGGCGCCGACTGAAAGCCAAATCCATCAAGGCGCAGTCGCTATGGAGCGACACCATGAGTGTGGTGGAGGAGACACTCGGCGGACTGCGCATCATCAAGGCCTTTGGAGCCGAGGAGAAGATGCGCCAGAAGTTTGACCGCATCAACACGGGCTACCGTAACGACATCATGCACGTCAACATCCGGCAGCAATTAGCACACCCCATGAGCGAGTTTCTCGGCACGGTTATGATTGTCGTGGTACTATGGTTTGGCGGTGTGTTGGTGCTCAACTATCAGACGCTGTCTGGCCCTACCTTTATATATTATATGGTCATCCTCTACTCCATCATCAATCCGCTAAAGGAGTTCTCGAAGGCTGGCTACAACATCCCGAAAGGACTGGCATCAATGGAGCGCGTCGACAAGATCCTCATGGCGGAGAACCCCATCCGTGAAGCAGCACATCCACGCCCCATTACGCAGTTTGAGCACCAGATAGAACTGCGCCACGTGTCGTTCCGCTACGGAGAGCAATGGGTGTTGCGCGACATCAACCTCATCATTCCCAAAGGCAAGACCATCGCACTGGTGGGACAGAGTGGCAGCGGCAAGTCGACCCTCGTCGACCTCATCCCCCGATATTACGACGTGCAGGAGGGCGAGGTGTTAGTGGACGGCATCAACGTGAAGGAGCTGGGCATCCGCGACCTGCGGCAACTCATCGGCAACGTCAACCAAGAAGCCATCCTCTTCAATGACTCGTTCCGCAACAACATCGCCTTTGGTGTGGACGGTGCGACGGACAGTCAAGTGGCTGAGGCGGCACGCATCGCCAATGCCTACGACTTCATCATGCAGAGCGAACAGCAGTTTGGCACCAACATCGGCGACCGCGGTGGACGCCTGTCGGGCGGACAGCGTCAGCGCATCAGCATCGCACGTGCCATATTGAAGAATCCGCCCATCCTCATCCTCGACGAGGCCACCTCGGCACTCGACACCGAGAGCGAGCGACTGGTGCAAGACGCACTGGAACGACTGATGAAGCAACGCACCACCATCGCCATTGCCCACCGCCTCAGCACGATACGCAACGCCGACGAGATCTGCGTGCTCCACGAGGGGCGCATCGTCGAGCGCGGCACTCACGAGTCGCTATTAGCTGCCAACGGCTTCTACAAGCGGCTCACCGATATGCAGAACTTAGGATAAGCTCCTTCAACGACAATGGCTATGAAAGGCATCATCGGACGATTTCTACTCCTCTTGAGCGACGGGCTGAAACTGGTCTGCACGTTTGTGGCGGCTAAGGTGGCATTTATGTTCGCACTGAAGGGAAGCCATCCGTTCTCGGTGGCTGACGTATGGCAGGTCGTGTGCCATGGATTCTCGCTCGACCTTTCCACTGCGCTCTACTTCCTCATCATCCCCTTCCTCGTTGTTTTCGTGTCGGTTTGGTGGAAGCGTCAAGATGTGCTGCGCAAGGTACTCAACGTCTATTACGTCTTCGTGGCCATCATACTGTCATTAGCCTTCGTGGCCGACACCAGTCTCTACCCCTTTTGGGGCTTCAAGCTCGACGCCTCCTGCCTACAGTTTCTGTCCACACCTGGAGATGCCTTTGCCAGTGTCAGCGTAGGCTATGTGGTATGGCGAATGGTGCTGATAGTCGTGGTGGCGACGGTGATTAGCCTGTTGCTGATCCATCGTCGGTGGACGTTCAAGGTACGGTGCAGGCGATGGCTGGCCACAGTGCTGATGGTCGCCCTTGCACCACTGATAGTCATCGGCCTCCGGGGCGGCGTGGACGAATCGACCACCAACATCGGACAGGTCTATTTCTCGCAGAATCAGTTCCTCAACCATGCGGCCGTCAACCCCGTGTTCAGCTTTTTAGCCTCGATGGAGAAGACGGCCAGCGACCAAGCCGATTATCATTTTATGGACGACAGCGCATGCCACCAGTTGACGGCCACGCTCTTTTCCACCACCAGCGTCGCCACCGATTCGCTGCTCACCACACAGCGTCCCAACATCATCGTGATTCTACTGGAGAGTGCCGGGGGCGCTTTCACGGAACTGGGCGGACGGATGGACATTATGCCCAACCTCAACCAGCTGATGCACGAGGGCGTTTGCTTCGACCAGTGCTACGCCAACTCGTGGCGCACTGACCGGGGCACGCTGTGCACGTGGAGCGGCTATCCGTCGTTCCCCACTACGTCGGTCATGAAGATGCCTTCCAAGTCGCGCAACCTACCTAACATGGCGGCAGTGCTCGCCCAACAGGGCTACCATACCCACTACCTCTACGGTGGCGACATCAATTTCACCAATATGCGGAGCTACCTCGTGGCTGGAGGTTTCAGCCAACTGACGTGGAAGGCCGACTACAATCGAGAGCAACAGCAGTCGGCCAACTGGGGCGTGCGCGACGACATCACGTTTGGTACTCTGCTCCAACTGGCGGACACCCTGTCGCAACCCTACCTCATCGGCTACAGCACACTGAGCAGTCACGAGCCGTGGGACGTGCCCACCCACCAGTTCGAGGACAAGGTGCTCAATGCGTTCCATTACCTTGACCTGTGCATCGGCCACTTCATATCGAAGCTGCGGCAGTCGCCACGCTGGAAGAACACGTTAGTGGTGATGCTCCCCGACCACGGAATCAACTACCGCGATCTCGACGAGACGC
Source organism: Bacteroidaceae bacterium (assembly GCA_963588695.1). Classification (GTDB taxonomy): domain Bacteria; phylum Bacteroidota; class Bacteroidia; order Bacteroidales; family Bacteroidaceae; genus Prevotella. The sequence goes on from CAVAIX010000032.1 coordinate 7,036, forward strand.
ACCCTCTGCGCAATCGTATTCCCATGGTGTGGGTGGGCGGAGCCGTGAAGGAACCGCGACACATCAATAGCATTTGTAACCAAACCGATTTAGCCGCAACCCTTTTAGCCCAGTTAGGCATCGGCCATGACGAGTTCACGTTCAGTCGCGACGTGCTCAGCCAGTCGTACCACTATCCGTTCGCCTACCACACCTACAACAACGGATTCGCACTGACCGACTCCACGGGGACGGTGGTCTACGACCTCAACTCTGAAAAGGTCATTGCTGGAGATTCTAGCGACAAGGAGCGACTGGTTCGCATGGGAAAGGCCTTGTTGCAGAAGACCTCGGCAGACTTGAAACAACGATAAATGGGATGAAGCGATGAAAAAACTGAAGTATATGAGGCCGCTCGCTGCGGTACTATATAATATGGTGTTGGCCTATGCGGTATATATGTTAGCGCGCGTGGTCTTCCTCTTGGACAACTGGAGCCTCTTTGCCGAGACGATGACCCTACGGCATTTCCTCAATCTGTGTCGCGGTGGACTGGTGTTCGACACGTCGGCACTGCTGGTCACCAATAGTCTTTGGCTGGTGCTGATGCTGTTTCCCCTTTGGTTGAAAGAGTGTCCCAGCTATCATCGGCTGTGCCGCATCCTCTTCGTGACGGTCAATGGCTTAGCTTTCGTGGTCAACCTGTGCGACGCAGCCTATTTCCCCTTCACCATGCGGCGCACCACGACCACGGTGTTCAGCGAGTTCAGTAACGAGGGCAACCTGGGCAGCATCGTCCTAAAGGAGTCGCTCCACCATTGGTATTTTGTATTGTTGGCCGTGGCCGTCATCGGTGTGTTGTGGCGACTTTACCGTGCTCCTGCACTGCGGGCTGACCGCCTGTCACCGTGGCGCTACGCTGTGGCAACGCTGTTGTCGCTGACCGTTGTAGCACCATTAGCCGTTGCTGGCATCCGTGGCGGTTTCACCACCGCCGTGCGCCCCATCACCGTGAGCAACGCCAACCAGTACACCGACCGTCCGAGCGAGGTGGCACTGGTGCTCAACACCCCGTTCTCCCTCTACCGCACCATCGGCAAGGCCGTGTTTGCCGTTCCCTACTACTACGCCGATGAGGCTACGCTGTCGGCCGTCTATACGCCCATCCATCCAGCTGTGGGTGGACAGATGCAGAAGAAGAACGTGGTGGTGCTCATCGTGGAGAGCTTCGGACGCGAATATATCGGAGCCTTGAACCGCGACTTGGAACAGGGACGCTACAAGGGCTATACGCCCTGTGTCGACTCGCTGATCACCCACAGCGTGACCTTCCGCCACAGTTTCTGCAACGGACGCAAGAGCATTGACGGAATGCCGAGTATCCTGTCTGCCATTCCCATGTTCGTTGAGCCCTTCTTCCTCACGCCAGCCGCCATGAACGAGGTGGACGGTCTCGCTTCACTATTGGCTAAGGAGGGCTACGAGACAGCCTTCTTCCATGGGGCGCAACGCGGTTCGATGGGTTTTCAGGCTTTTGCCACGAAGACGGGATTCCAGCACTACTACGGTCGTGAGGACTTCGCCGCCGACAAGCGTTTCAACGGCAATGCCGATTTCGACGGCACGTGGGCCATATGGGATGAACCCTTCCTGCAATACTACGCCACGAAGATGGGCGAGATGAAGGAACCCTTCATGACCGCGCTGTTCACGGCTTCGAGCCATCACCCCTTCGTCATCCCCGAGCAGTACAAGCAACGCTTCCCCGAAGAGCAACTCCCCATCCACAAGTGCATCCGCTATACCGACATGGCCATTGGCCGCTTCCTCCAGACAGCCTCGCGCCAGCCGTGGTTTCGGAACACCATCTTCGTGCTGACCAGTGACCATACCAATCAGAGCTGCCACGCAGAATATCAGACAGACCTGGGCGGCTTTGCCTCACCTGTTGTCATCTATACGCCCGACGGAACGCTCCGGCCTGGCGTGGAGGACAAGGTGGCGCAGCAGACCGACATCCTTCCCACCGTCTTAGGCCTGCTGCACTATCCGAAAGCCTATTGTGCCTTCGGCATTGATGTGTTGCAAACCAACGGCAAGGACACCTGGGCCGTCAACTACCTGAACGGCATCTATCAGTACGTGAAGTACGGCTACGTGTTGCAGTTCGACGGGCAGCGCACCCGCGCCGTCTACCAGTTAGACGACCGTCTGATGCGCCACAACCTCGTGGGGCACGTTGCCGTGCAGCAGCAGATGGAGCGCGAGGTGAAGGCCATCATCCAACAGTACATGGAGCGAATGACGCAGAACAGGCTCGTGGCCAAATAATAAAACGTGTTCATGAAGTAAAGGAAGAGAAATGTTATTTGGAAATATTTTACTCCTTTTTTGCATTTGAAATTTTGTAGTTTATTCCTTTCTTTGAGTCGGCTTCACGGTGCACAGAGTGCGTTGCAGACGCGGTCTTGGAAGCGGCGGCCGTTCTTGGTGTGCATAACGCCTTGGTTGATGATGGAGAAGCAGAGCTGGTGACCATTGGCTGCTGTACAGTAGCCAGCCAGTGACGACACACCCTCGACGGTACCGGTCTTGGCCTTGACATTGTCTGCGGCAAACGTGCCGCGCATGCGGTCGCGCAGCGTACCATCGACACCTGCCACTGGCAACGAAGGCAACAGATGGAGATAAATGGTGCTGTTGTGGTAGGCATAGCGCAACAGGCGCACTTCCAGTTCTGCGGAGAGGTAGTTATAGAGCGAGAGGCCACTGCCGTCAGCGATGCGGTAGGGGCGGTTTCCCAGTCCTACCTGCGTAATCAGCCGTTTGACGATGGCCGCTGCATCCTTGGCGCGCGCTGGTCGGAAGCCTTGGTTGGCTGCCAACTGATAGAACAGGGCTTCGGCATAGAAGTTATCGCTCTGTTTCATCATGCGTTGCAACACCTGGTCGATGCTGTGGTAACGAGAGCAGAGGTGGTAGGCGCTGTCGGGCAGTGCACCGTCGACCACGCTGACCTCGAGCACCACGCCGTCGTCGGTCAACTGGCGGATGAAGCGTTCCGTGAACTCCGTATTACGACCGATGGTCAGTGGTGAAAGCTTGGGGTTATCATCATCCCAACACCATCCTTCACCTAACAAATTACTGTCCTTTATGGTGCGGTCGGCCACGATGCTGCCGCGGATGGTGTCCACCCCCATGCGACGGATGCTCTCCACGAAGGCATTCATATCGTCGATGTTGAAACGGGGGTCGAAGCCCCCCACACAGTAGAGGTTGCCCGAGAGGGTGTGGTCATCGACGTGCCCAGTATAGTAGAGTTGAGTGCGAAACTGGAAGGAACCGCCCAGTTTGTCAATGGCAGCAATGGCCGTGACGAGCTTCATCGTCGAGGCAGGCCGTAACATCTGGTGCTCGTTCACCTTATATAATATAGAGTCTGCTGTTAGGTCGTAGACCTCCAGTCCCACGATACTGGTCTCGAACATCGGGTGGCGGAGCAGCGAGTCGAGTCGGTATTGGATGTTCTGTGGCCACGGCAGAGCCACATCAATGGTATCAACACGGAAGGTGTCGGGTTCTTCCACTTCCTGTGCCGATGCAGCCACCGTCACCCACAATAGAAGGAGTATAATCTTGAGTTTGTTCATGATACGGATGCAAAATTACAAAATAATTATGGTTTGATGGATGGTTTTCGACAATAAATTAGTATTTTTGCACCAATATAACGAAATACCATGGTTTACAAGTACGATTATCTAATCATAGGTGCTGGCGTGGCCGGCATGAGCTATGCCTTGAAGATTGCGCGTGCTGGCAAAGGACGCGTCTGTATGATTTGTAAAAGCTCGCTCGACGAGGCTAATACCACTTTTGCACAAGGCGGTGTGGCTTCTGTCACCAATCTGAAGGTGGACAATTTCGAGAAACATATCAAGGACACGATGGTGGCCGGCGACTATATCTCCGACCCCAAGGCCGTGGAACAAGTGGTGCGCAACGCCCCTGCGCAGATCGAGGAACTGGTGCGCTGGGGTGTCAACTTCGATAAGAAAGACGGCCATTTCGACCTGCACCGTGAGGGCGGTCATTCGGAGTTCCGCATTCTGCACCATGCCGATGATACGGGAGCGGAGATACAGCGCGGACTGATGGAGGCTGTGCGCCATAATCCCAACATCGACATCAGAGAACACCATTTTGCCGTAGAGATCATCACGCAACATCACCTCGGCGTGCGCATCACCCGGCGCTCTCCTCACATCCAGTGCTATGGTGCCTATGTGCTCAACCCCAACACGGAGAAGGTGGATACCTATCTGGCCAAAGTCACCGTGATGTGTACGGGAGGCTGTGGTGCGGTTTACCTCACTACCTCGAATCCCGTCATCGCCACTGGCGATGGTATCGCTATGGTGTACCGGGCGAAGGGCACCGTGGCCGATATGGAGTTCGTACAGTTCCATCCCACAGTGCTGCATAACCCGAAGGAGACACATCCTGCCTATCTCATCACCGAAGCCATGCGTGGCTATGGTGGCATTCTGAAGCTGCCGAATGGCGAGACCTTTATGGAGAAATACGACGAGCGGCTGTCGCTCGCGCCGCGTGACATCGTGGCGCGCGCCATTGACAAGGAAATGAAGATACATGGTCTGGATCATGTCTGTCTTGATGTCACTCACAAACCAGCCGAAGAGACACGTCGCCATTTCCCTAACATCTACCAAAAGTGCCTGTCCATTGGCATCGATATCACCACCGACTACATCCCCGTGCGCCCTGCCGCCCATTATATGTGTGGAGGCATCAAGGTCGACCTTAACGGACAGTCAAGCATCGAACGCCTCTATGCCCTTGGCGAATGTTCCTGCACGGGATTGCATGGTGGCAATCGACTGGCCAGTAATTCGCTGATCGAGGCTGTGGTCTACGCTGATGCGGCCGCGCGCCACTCGCTGCAGCACATCGACGAGTACGATTTCAATACCAATGTGCCAGAATGGAACGACGAAGGTACCATGACCAACGAGGAGAAGGTGCTCATCACGCAGTCTGTCAAGGAAGTAGCTCAGATCATGTCCAACTATGTGGGCATCGTGCGCTCTGACCTGCGCCTACACCGGGCTTGGGACCGCCTCGACATGCTCTACGAGGAGACCGAACGGCTCTTCAAGCGCGTCAAGGCCAGCCGGGATATCTGCGAACTGCGTAATATGATCAATGTGGGCTACCTCATCACTCGATGGGCACTCGAACGCAAGGAATGTCGCGGCCTGCACTACACCACAGACTATCCGCTGCACGCCTACGACAAGAAATAATGCAAAAAATTTGCGCCTTCGGATTTTTCTTGCTACATTTGCCGTGGAAACAAGAACCTGAAAACTAAAACCTATGTTGCACGTCGCACTGCCCGATGAACGCATCAGAAGACTGACCTTCTATCTGGCCATGGAGGAATACGTGGCCAGAACCTTGAAAGCGCCAAACTGCTTCTTCCTTTGGCAGGTGGAACCCACCGCGATATTCGGGCGGAACCAGTTGATAGACAATGAGGTGAACCTCGGTTTTTGTCGGAAACATCATATCCAGACCTATCGAAGGAAAAGCGGAGGGGGCTGTGTTTATGCCGACAGGAACAACTTGATGCTGTCGTACATCACCGACGACGAGGGCGTGGGCTTTGTCTTCAATCGGTACATGAGCATGCTCGTCAGTATGCTCCACCGGTTAGGTGTGGATGCACGAGCCAACGGACGCAACGATGTAATGCTGGGCGACAGGAAACTCTCGGGCAGTGCATTCTACCGCATTCCAGGACGTAGCATTGTACATAGTACATTGCTCTACGACACCGACCTTATCAACATGGTCGGCTCTATCACGCCAACCAGCGAGAAACTGCTGTCGAAGGGCGTGGAGAGTGTGCGGCAGCGCATTGACTTGCTCAAGAATCATATCACCATCAGTATCGACGAACTCAAGACCTTCGCTGTCCGTCATTTCTGCGACGAGACCTACTGCCTAACACCAGCGGAACTGAAGGCCATCGAACACCTCGAGGAGGAATACCTCACCGAAGAGTTCATCTATGGCAACAACCCACGCTATACGGTGGTGAAGCACCGCCGGATAGAGGGCGTAGGCGATTTTGAGGCAAGAATAGACGTACACCATAACACGATACGTAGCATCAACCTGATGGGCGACTACTTTCTCATTGGAGACCTCGACCATGGGCTACTCCAGCGACTTCACGGCGTGCCGCTCACCGCTTCGGCCGTCAGCAACGCCCTACCAGATAAGATAGATGACATCATCTACCATCTCGAAAAAGCGGATTTCGTCCGTCTGCTGACCGACTGACAACAGAAACTGAACCATCGAAAACTAATAAACTAAAATCCAAAACAGACTATGAATAACAAAAGAACCTGTCTTTATGACAAACACGTAGCTCTTGGTGCACTCATGCAACCGTTCGGCGGTTTTGACATGCCCATACAGTATTCGAATATCATCGACGAACATCAAGCGGTGCGCCAGCACTGTGGCGTGTTCGATGTGAGTCATATGGGCGAAGTACTCGTCAGCGGACCAGATGCGGAACGCTATGTGAACCATATCTTCACCAACGACGTGGCAGGCATGGCTGTCGGGAAAATCCTTTATGGCATGATGTGCTATGAGGGTGGGGGAACGGTCGACGACCTGCTGGTCTATAAGATGGCGGACGACCGTTTCTTCCTCGTTATCAATGCCGCCAATATTGACAAGGACTGGGACTGGATGCGGCAACATACCGATGGCTTCGAGGTGACCCTTGATAACCAGAGTAACCGCTATGGACAGTTGGCCGTACAGGGACTAGAGGCGGAACAGGTCATGGAACAAACGCTCGGCATCCCCTGCAGCGAACTGGTGTTCTATACCTTCAAAACCATCGGTGGTGTCATCGTCTCACGTACGGGCTATACTGGCGAGGATGGTTTCGAGATCTATGCTACCCCCGATGCGATTAACCAGTATTGGGATAAACTGATGGAGGCAGGTGTGACACCCTGTGGACTGGGTTGTCGTGACACGTTGCGCTTCGAGGTTGGACTACCACTCTATGGCGATGAACTTTCGGCAGACATCTCACCTGTCATGGCTGGACTCGGCATCTTCGTGAAGCTGGACAAGGCGGAATTCATAGGTAAAGAAGCCTTGACGCGGCAAAAAGCGGATGGCGTGCCTCAGAGACTCGTGGGTATCGAACTCCATGACAAGGCGATTCCCCGTCATGGGTATGCCGTGATGAAGGATGGACAGATCGTCGGTATCGTGACCACGGGCTACCACACCATCTCAACCGATAAGAGCGTGTGCCTGGCTCTCGTCGATAGCCCATGTGCCGCACTCGGCACCGCATTGGAGGTGCAGATTCGTAAAAAGGTCTTCCCAGGTACGGTGGTCAAGAAGCGTTTCTACGACAAACACTATAAGAAATAACCAATCAACAACTAAAAACAATACGATTATGGCAAAAGTAATTGAAGGACTCTATTACAGCGAGTCGCACGAGTATGTACGCGTGGAAGGAAACACTGGTTTCGTGGGAATCACCGACTATGCACAGAATGCCTTGGGCAATGTGGTCTATGTTGATATGCCCGATGTGGATGATGCAGTGACCGCCAGTGAGGAGTTTGGTGCCGTGGAAAGTGTCAAGGCGGCCAGCGACCTGATAGCACCCGTCACTGGTACGGTAGTGGCAGTGAACGAGGCTCTCGAAGACCAGCCTGAACTCATCAACCAGGATGCCTTCGCCAACTGGATTATCAAGGTGGAACTGAGCGATGCCAGCGAACTGGAACAACTGATGGATGCCCAGGCTTATGAGGCATTCTGTAACAAGTGACCCTAAAACGACACCGATGGCCTATAAGTATTTCCCACATACCGATAGCGATCTGCAGCAGATGATGCAGCGCGTCGGCATCGACAGTCTCGATGACCTCTACGCCGAGGTGCCGAAGTCCATCCGCTTCCATGGCGACTACGACCTACCCGACGGAATGAGCGAGAGCGAGATGCGGAGGACGTTCGAGCAGTTAGGTGACATGAACCGTCCACTGATGTGCTTTGGTGGAGCAGGAGTCTACGACCACTATACGCCAGCGGTAGTCCCCTACCTGCTGAACCGGTCGGAACTGCTGACCAGCTATACACCCTATCAGCCGGAGATATCGCAAGGAACACTCCACTATATCTTTGAATACCAGTCGATGATGGCCGAGCTGACGGGCATGGAGGTCTCCAATGCCTCGATGTACGACGGAACGACGGCCTGTGCCGAGGCCATGATGATGGCGGTGGCGGCAGGGAAGAAACAATCTCGTTTTTTGGTCAGTGCTACGGTCGATCCCAAGACGCTTCAGGTCATGCAGACCTACGCCCACTTCCACGGCATACAGCTCAGTACGGTAGCCATGCGCGATGGTATCACTGACCGCGACGACATGGAACGGCAGTTGGCGGAGGGCGGCGTGGCTGGTGTACTCGTACAGCAACCTAACTATTATGGCATTGTTGAGGATTATACGGGCTTCGCAGATCTCATTCACCAAAACAAGGGACTCTTTGTCGTGGACAGCATCATCGCGGATCTCGCCCTGCTGAAGACACCCAGCGAGTGGGGAGCTGACATCGCCGCAGGCAGCGGTCAGTCACTGGGCATTCCTATGCAGTTTGGAGGCCCTTATGTGGGCTATCTGTGCTGCACGGAGAAACTGCTGCGGAAGATGCCAGGACGCATCGTCGGCATGACGAAGGATAGCCGCGGACAACGCGTCTTCGTGCTGACACTACAGGCTCGTGAACAGCATATCCGCCGCCAAAAGGCCACCTCGAACATCTGTTCCAATCAGAGCCTAATGGCACTCTTCGTGACGATCTATCTCTCACTGATGGGCAAGGAGGGACTGCGTGAAGCCGCACAACTATCGTATGCTGGTGCTCACTGGCTTTGTGACCGATTGACCGCCACGGGGCACTTCGAACAGGTCTACCAGCAACCCTTCTTCAACGAGTTCGTGGTGCGCTACGATGGTGACTTGGACAGCCTGCTCCAGAAACTCGCTGACAATGGTATCTTCGGTGGCGTGAAGGTGGCCGACGACCAACTGATGATGGCCGTTACGGAACAGCGCACCAAGGCCGATATAGACCGTCTTGTCAGTATCATCATTTCATAATTTACAGAACAGTTTTATGAACAACAAGTTATACGGAAACCTTGTGTTTGAACTTTCGAAACCCGGACGGAAGGGCTATTCACTGCCAAGCAACGAGTATGGTGACTACCAGGTGCCAGAGCAGATGCAGCGGCAACGACCTGCTGAACTGCCAGAATGTGACGAACTGATCGTGGTGCGCCACTACACCAATC
>CAVAIX010000033.1:0-16171 GCA_963588695.1 Bacteroidaceae bacterium
CCGTATAAGTGAAGCCGGGATAGGTCGTGTGCAGTGCGTCAAGCACATGGTCGGGGACGGTCTCACCCTCGGGTAGGGCGTAGCTCGTTTCTTTCCACCTTGCGTCGTTGTAGTTGGAATCGAACAACACGGTTTTCAACACTCCATTGTGCTGGATGAGATATTCGTCGTCGCCCATGTCGTTGACATAGGCGAGCACCACGGCACCGCTGTAATGTTCTGTTATCCAGTCGATGTCCGCAGGAAACGGGCGCACGTATGCGTTGTTGTTCAGTTGGTAGCCGCTCGACTTGATAGCCTCGCCTTCGCTGTCTATGACCAGCGTGTGGAGATAGTTCCTGCCATCGGACGCGTTATGGACAGTGTAGCACAAGATATAATATGTTCCATTTATACAAGCCTGAGACACCGCTGTTATTTCCCAAAACTCCACTTGGTCGGTCTCCGAGGTTTCCTTATGCCATCGTTGCTGTACGTTGTTCGGCAGCTCGTCGATGCTGGACAGCGTTTCTATGGTTCGATTCCAAGCGTTGTCAACGTATGCAACAATCAAGTGATTTTCAGCTTTGTCCACGGCATACACATAGGTTTCCTCTTGACTCGTGTGACGGTAGAACCCTGTCCCCGTATAAACATGTTCGATGGTAACATCTCCACAGCGGTTGTGGAAGTCCTCGGCTATAGCCTCTGGTAAGTCATTTCGTTTATCCTGAGGCTCGTCTTCGGAGTTACATGAACTCAAAACAGAGACTGCTATTGCAAGCAGTCCGCATAAAACAAATCTTAATCGTCTCATTTTATTTTTTCTTTTATCTACTTTCTTGAAACAATAGGTAACATCTCAGAACGACCAGCCGAAGCCGATGTATGGATAAAAGAATGATTTCTTCAAGCCATACTTGTCGCCGAAATTGAAGGAAGGCGAGAAACCAGCGCGGAATACGACGCCATTGTCGCGCTGATAGCGGTAGCCAACGTCTCCAAACAGGAAGTATCCGAAGCGGTTGCTCGTTGAGGAGAGCAGTTCTCCGTATCCTTCCGTTTCTGGAGGAACAGGCGGGACATAGTGCCAAAGTGTTTCCTCTACGTGATATACGCCAAGACTCGTGCCGAAGCCCACCTCCATTTTATGGTGTGTCTCTCCCAACAGATAATTCAGTGCAATGGGCACTCCCACGCCTTTGATGGTCTGATCAAAAAAATTGGAGTTGTCACCGTATCCGAACCCGATGCCGACACGATAGCCCAAACCAGAATTGCCTTCCAGTCGACTGTCATAGTTGATGCCCACCGTGTTTTGTGCGCCCAGCAACTCTACGGATACGTGGCGCACCTTCCCCTGCGCTGCCATGTTGATGGCAACCACCAGTAGCAATGCAAAAAATATAAATCTTCTCATACCTTAAACCTTTTGCGCTGCAAAGATACTGCTTCTTTTCGTTAGGTAGAAATAAAAATCAGGTAAAGAGGAATATTTAACCATTGAACCGCCTATTTCGCCCATTGAACGGAGAAAAGATCGATTTATTTGCACACGTGACGAAAAAACCGTAACTTTGTAGGCAACTAACTCTATTACAACCATAGAACTATGAAGAAACCATTGATTTCATTACTCCTTGCAGCGTGCAGCATGACAGTCCTCCCACTGTCTTCGCAGGCGGAAGACGGTCACCGCCTGTGGTTGCCTGCGCACAAAAGCCACACAACAGTCCGCATCGACGCTAACGCTCAGTCGCCCTCCATCGACTTGGCGCGCACTGAACTGTCCAACCATTTCCTTGGCACTCAAGTCGCCCTCCGCCTCGACCCCACGATGGCCGATGACGACGGTTTCGCTGTCAGCGGCAACGGAGACAGCATCGTGGTGCGCGCCCGTCGCGACATCGGACTGCTGTATGGTGTCTACGACGTGTTGCGTCGGCAGGTCACACAGGGCGGTGTGACACCCGTGGAACAGCACCCGGCGTTCCGTCTGCGCCTGCTCAACCACTGGGACAACCTCGATGGCAGCATCGAGCGCGGCTATGCTGGAAAGAGCATCTTCGAGTGGTTCCATTTGGACGAGACACTGCTCCGCGAATATGCCCGTGCCAACGCCTCCATCGGTATCAATGGCGCGGTGCTCAACAACGTGAATGCGTCGCCTCAGATACTGACCACCAAGTATTTGGACGAGGTGCGGAAGGTGGCCGACCTATTGCGCCCCTATGGCATCCGCGTCTACCTCTCCATCAATTTCGCTACGCCCATGTCGCTCGGCGACACCCGTACGGCAGACCCGAAGAACAGCCGCGTGCGCCAGTGGTGGAAGCGCAAGGCCAAGGACATCTACGCACTCATCCCCGACTTTGGTGGCTTCTTGGTGAAGGCCAACAGCGAGGGACAACCTGGACCAGGCGACTACCATCGCACCCACGCTGACGGAGCTAATATGTTGGCCGACGCGCTGGAACCCTACGGCGGAACGGTCATCTGGCGCTGCTTCGTCTATGGTGCGAACCACAAGGGTGAGGATCGCGTGAAGCAGGCCGTGTCGGAGTTCAAGCCGTTGGACGGTAAGTTCCGCAAGAATGTCATCCTACAGACTAAGAACGGACCGCTCGACTTCCAGCCGCGCGAGCCTTACAGTCCCGTCTTTGACCAAATCAGCGAGACACCCAACATGGCCGAACTGCAGATCACGCAGGAGTACACGGGACAGTCGCGCCATCTGGTCTATCTGGCTCCCCTATGGAAGGAGTTTTTTCGCGATGTCGAGCCTCGGTGGCTGGCAGGCGTGGCCGGTGTGGCTAACATCGGCAAGGATCGCAACTGGTGCGGCCATCATTTCTCGCAGGCCAACTGGTACGCCTTCGGCCGACTGGTGTGGGACCCTGCGCTGTCGTCCGAGCAGATTGCCAGGGAGTGGCTGGAGCAGACTTTCTGCTCCGACGAGGACTTCGTCTTCATGATGTCCACCATCATGGAGGAGAGTCGCGAGACGTGTGTCGACTACATGATGCCATTAGGACTGCACCATATCTTTAAGTTCGACCACCACTATGGTCCCGAACCCGACGGCTTCAAGGCGGACTATCCGCTGGAGTGGTGTCCCGTCTATTATCATCAGGCCGACTCCGCTGGCATCGGCTTCGACCGTTCGTCGCGGGGCACGGATGCCGTCAGTCAGTATCGCAAACCCTTCGCCTCTATGTACGACAGGCCAGAGACCTGTCCTGAAAACCTGCTGCTGTGGTTCCACCACCTGCCATGGAGCTATCGGATGAAGGACGGGAGCACGCTTTGGGAGTCGCTGCAGTACCACTACAACCAAGGCGTCATCAACGTGGAGTCGTACCACAATATCTGGCACAACAAGATGCGCCACTATGTGGACGAACAACGCTGGCGCGAGGTGGACGAACGCCTGCAGGAGCAGGTGGACAACGCCCGTGAGTGGCGCGATGTCTGCCTTGGATATTTCGGACGGTTTGCTAACCAAGAATAAACGGAAGCCATGAAGAAGTTCCTTTCTCTTTTCCTGCTCTGCCGCCTCCTGTCGCCTGTCCACGCACAACAAGAACCCGCTCTGTTCATCCTCGGTGGCGAGCTCAGCAACTCGGCCACCACCTCTGTGGCTGACATTGACGCGGTCATGCCGCGCATGAAAGTCCTCGGGTTGAACACGGTGTTGGCTCCCATCTACTGGGAGTTCCTCGAACCCCAAGAGGGGAAGTTCGACTACACCTTGTTGGATCGCACCATCGACAAGGCGCGCGAGAACAATCTGCAGCTGGTGTTGCTCTGGTTTGGTGCATGGAAAAACTCCATGTCGTGCTACGCGCCGTTGTGGTTCAAACAGGACACACGGCGTTTTCCACGCGCTACGACTGCCGAGGGCAAGCCGTTGGAGATCGCCTGTTGTTTCTCCGAAAACGTGTTTCGCGCCGACTGCCGCGCCTTAATACTGCGAGATGTTGTTCAACTCCTTCATCGTGATTTCACGGGGCTTCTCCGACAAGGTCTCCAACAGTTTCCCGACCGAGATGTCAGCAGTAGGAGCGAAGTCCGTGGAGCGCATATAGTCCAGCACACTCTCGTAGAACGCCTTGCCCTCGGGGTGTCGCGAAGCCTGTTCCAAGTCGCTCATACAGACAAGGAGCTTCCCCTTGCCCACCTTCCACTCCATCACCAATCCGAGCCTATGGTTGCGCTCGATGTTATCGATGACCTGCACCAAGGGCTGACAGTCCTTCGGGAAGTTGTCGAGCACCAAGGGGTGCGACGCCTTGACGACGGGGAACCACTGCCAGTTGGAATGCATCTCCGTGGGGAAGCCACGGAAGAGCGGGTGTTCGGGATGGGTCAGGATGCCTAATGTGCCTGGGGAAACTGGTTTCTTGTTGTTCTCGCTGATGGTCTTGAACATACGGTAGTTCCAATAGTCGGTTTGGAAGAGACCGCCCACGGTGTAGGGCAGACTGTCTGGCATCCAGAGCACCTTGGCACCCTGTTCCAGTTGTCGGGCGATGTCGGTCGTCAGTGTCTGGGTCACGATCACGCCACTCTTGTCCATCGCGCGTCGGGGATAGACCCATATCTCATAGGCATTGTGGGCATCCGTTCCATCGATGCTGAGCGAGACTGCCATTTTTGTAGCTTTGTCCACCCGAAGCACCTGCTCCAGTACGCCCACGTCCATCAATCCCTCGTCGTGGCTGGAAATGCGCAGCGTACCTTCCGTCTCGCCTATCTTCCACCGCAGTGTTCGACCGAAAAGGGAAGAACCGCCGTAGTTGGCCACCTGTATCTTAGCTTTCAGCGTGTCGCCCGACTCAAAGCAGAGACTGTCCGCCACCAGCAGTGGCACGACGGGCGAGCACCATTGCCGCCACTCCTCTGGTGTCGTGATGCCTTTGCTCTCCATAAAAGCGTCAAGGATGCCGACGAAGGCACTGCCTTGACCGGGATAGTCCTGGATGTCGAGCAACTGGAAGCCTGCCATGTTACGGGTGCGCAGATCCATCTCAATATCGGCCTTGTAGAGTTTCACGCTCCACAACCCAGAAGCCTTGTGGAAGTCCTTCGCCTGTCCCAGCATCCCAGCTGCAGCCAACCGCTTGCGGAACACCTCGAAATTGCAGGGGCAGAACACTCCCGTGTATTTCTTCATCTCGGCAAAATCGGGGTAGGTTTGGAACTGTCCCGTCTCGTGGGAGATGATGGGGAGTCCAGCCTTGTCGCACGCCTCGTCGAAGTTCATCGAGGTGTTGGGACGACTATGATTGATCATTCCACCATCAAAGGTGTCGGCAAAGGAGAACGAACCGCGCGTATGGGTATTGAACTTCCCCCACTCCTCGCCACCGATGCGGCACGTGGTGAAATAGTCCATTCCCTCCTTCACACCTTGATAGCCGAGGTAGTAGTTACTGCCAAAGGTATAGTATTTGTCGGGAGCGATCTGTCGGAAATCGTCCACAAAAGCCTTCATCATGTCAATGTCTCCCCACAACTCGTTGCCCAGCGCCATCATGCGGAAGGAAGGATGATGGCCGTACTCTCGGAGAATGTTCACGCCCTCCTGATGGAGAAATGTCATCAGTGTTGAGTCCTTCTTGTCGAAGGCGCCCCAAAAGGGCAACTCGGGCTGGAGATAGATGCCCAGCGAGTCAGCGGCCGTGAAGGCAGCCTCGGGCGGACACCAGGAGTGGAAGCGCACGTGATTGATGCCATACTCCTGACACGTGGAGAGATATTTCATCCAGCCTTCCACGGTCATCTCCACGTGTCCCGTCAGCGGCCACACGGCGGCATCGTGCTTGCCGCGCAAAAAAACACGGTGGCCGTTGGCGTAGATATGACTACCCTCGATGCGGAAATCTTTGAAGCAGTCCAGCATCTTGGGACTTCCTGCCTTTGCCTCGCTGTCCTTCACTTCCAGACGGATTTCGCCAATGATGCCGTTCCAGTTGGTTTGGGTATCCTCGGTGTAGGCGTGACTGGAGGCGTAGATCTGTTGCGGTACGCCTCGGGAATTGTCCACTACGATTTCCAACAGATGTCGGCCTGGCTTCACCTTTTCGGGCAATAGGTATCGCTGCGGTGTACTGATATAGTTACAGGAATCGACGAGTTGACCGTCAAGGTAGACCCACGTGGGTTTGGTGCGCTCTAAGAAGATTACCACCTGTTTTTTCTTCCATGCCTTAGGAATGTCGATGGTGCGGCTGTAGCGAGCGGCTCCTTTGTAGGCACTGACTCGCGTCAGGTGGGTGGTCTCGGTGCTGTCGGCAGGCGCAAAGCCCAAATGGTTGGTGTCGATGGTGCCAGGCAGGACGGCACGTTTCACCGCTTTGTCGTTACCATTCAGCACGACATTCCACTCTCCGGCCAGCGAGATGTGCTGTGCCTGCGCGCCCAGGCTTATCAGTCCCAAGCAAACCCCTAACAGTTTGTTTCTCATTGTATCGTTGTTTTTAGTTGTTGTCCATGACGTGAGCCGTCCAAACGGCAGTTCACGGGCACAAAGGTACGACAAAAAATTGTTTATTTTCGCTGTATGGATAATTTTTTCGATAGCGGCATTCAGATTTTTCAATAGCCAATGCGCGCAGATGCGGCGAAAAAGCAAGACCTTTGCAGGCGATTTCGGGGGAGTATCCTTCAGCATGGAAACCTTCCGCAGTCATGAATAAAAAGCAAACAAACAAAATCAAATAGAAATGTACAGACTGATTATTTTAATGGTTTCACTGGCCATGCCGCTGGTTATCTTGATGCAGAAGAAGTTCTCGTTTGCCTACAAAAACTACAGGGAGAGAAGTAAGGCCTGCGAGGAGAAGACTTATTGTGGAAACGAGAGTTACGACAACATGACCGCCAACCATATTGTCGAGGAGGAAGTGATGGTAAAAGACGGCGAAACAGGCATGATTTATGACGACTACGACATCGAACAACTTTAAGGATACTGCCCATTTCTTGGCCAAATACGCTGCCGCCATGTTAGCTTCTGGCGGTACATCCGCACGCTGCGAGAAGACCGTACATCGCATAGCGGCGGCGTATGGTACAACGGCAGAAATCACTATCCTGCCCCACACGGTGACGGTCACGATGTGGAACGAGAACCACAACCACGCCTTCTCCGTCGGCGAGAAACTGCCTGCCACTGGACTTAATTTCTACACCATTTCCCGACTAAGCCATTTGTCATGGGACATCCGCGACCTCCGTCTCAGTCTGGAGAAGGCGAAGGCCGAAATGCAAGACATCATGCAGAAGCCTCGGCTGAACGGATGGTTGGTGACGCTACTCACCGGACTGGCTAACGCCTCGTTCTGTCGGTTGTTTGACGGCGACTGGAAAGCCATGCTCATCGTTTTTATCGCCACAATAGATGGTTTTTGGATCAAGAACGCACTACACAGGGAGTGGAAATGGGACATGCGTCTTTCCGTCCTCTGTGCCGCCTGTTGTTCGGCTGTCATCGCCAGTGCAGGTTTTATCTTCCATTGCACCAGCACACCCGACATCGCACTGGGAACGAGCGTGCTGTATCTAGTGCCTGGCATTCCCTACATCAATTCCGTCAGTGATCTCATTCACGGCCATCTCCTTTGCTGCATCAGCCGCTTCATCGAAGCCTGCGTGCTGACGGCCTGTCTGGGAATAGGACTGTCTGTCGGGATTATTTTAATGAACATACAATATTTCTGAAAAATCCACGTTATGATGATAATTGACATCCTGCAAGACGGCTTCTTTGCGGCCGTTGCCGCCATCGGCTTCGGAAGCATCAGTAATGTTCCCGTCCGGGCATTCAAGGGATGCGCCCTGTTAGCTGCGGCTGGCCACGCCACCCGTTTCGTGCTGACACACGGCTGCGGCTGGGGACTGATTCCAGCGGCCTTCCTCGGGGCACTGGTAATCGGCTACTTCGCACCGAAGGCAAGTAGCCACTGGCGCATTCCAGCAGAGGCACTGGCCTTCCCTGCATTACTACCGATGATTCCCGGTATGTACGCCTATCGCGCCGTTGAGGGACTCTTGCAGTGCATCATGTGCAAGACAGAGGAAGCCTTCACCCATGCCTTCTATCTGTTCAGCTACAATGGCATGGTATGCGTCATCACGGTGATCCTGATGGTGCTCGGAGTGACCATTCCTATCTTGGTAGATGCACGCAGGCAGACGGAACAGAGTGACACCAAAAAAGCATAACATGGAACTGAGACAACTTCGCTTCTTTCTGAAAGCTTCCGAAACACTCAACTTTTCGGAGGCTTCCAAGCAGCTGTATATCACGCAAAGCACGCTGACACAAGCCATCAAGCAGTTGGAGTCCGAGCTTGACGTGGTGCTGTTCGACCGCAACAGTCATGAGGTACACTTGACGGAAGCTGGTGCGGAACTGATCACTTATGCCAGACAAACCGTGACGGCTGCTGACGCGTGCACGGCACGAATGGCAGATCTGACGCAGATGAAATGCGGCGTGCTCCGTGTCGGTGTCACCCACTCCTTCTCACTGATGACAGCTGAGGTTGTGACCGCTTTCAGTCGACTCTATCCGAAGATCAAGATTGAGATTGTCTACCGACGGATGGAGGAGCTCCTCGATATGCTGTGCCACCACGAACTGGATGTCGTATTGTCGTACAAACCTACACAGGTCAATAAACAGGTGGAATCGGTGGAACTGTTTAAGGATCGACTGGGAGTGGTCGTACCACAAGATCATGAGCTTGCTTCGCGTCAGTCGCTGACCCTGGCAGACATTGCCAACTATTCCTTTGCGCTCCCGGCAAAGGGCTTACAGGCGCGCAACGTACTGGAGCAGCTTTTGGCCGCAAGCGACATCACCCTCAACACGCGGGTGGAACTGAACATCGCCACACCGCTGCTGCGATTGGTGCGCAAGAGCAAGATGCTAACCATCCTCTCGTGCTCGGCAGTGGCTACCAACCCCGACCTTCATGCCATTCCCTTGGAGGGCGACGCGTGCCAGATGATCGGTTGTTTCCACACGTTGAAGGGCACGTACCGGAAGCGCGCCGTCGACGAAATGCTCCGCCTGTTGAAGGAATACATCGCCTTTTATCAGATGTAAGCACCTTCCCCGTTCGGCCAATACGGATATAAACAAAAGAAAAACTTCGTTTCTCTTTGTGTTTCGCTCGGTTTGCACTATCTTTGCACCGATATTGATTATGCCGCATGGAACAACTGCTACATTATGCCTGGAAGCACCGTTTGCTGCCTGCCCGTCCGCTGACTACCATTGATGGACTCCCCGTTGAGGTGATTGACCCAGGGTTGCATAACCGCGACAGTGGACCAGACTTTTTCAATGCCAAGGTGAAAATCGGGCAGACCTTGTGGGTGGGCAATGTGGAAATCCACGACCGCTCCAGCGACTGGTTCCTTCATGGTCACGACAGCGATGCGGCCTATGATAATGTGGTGCTACACGTGGCAAGCCTTATTGACTGCAACGTAACCAATACGCTGGGTCACTATATTCCGCAGTTACAGCTTGATGTTCCACAGCGTATCAAAGATAATTTTGAGGAACTGCTCCACGAAGACCGCTATCCACCATGTCACAGGATTATCCCTCAACTTGCGCCAATCACTCTTCATGCGTGGATGGCGGCACTGCAGACCGAACGACTGGAACAGAAGACGGAGGCCATTGCTCGGCGCGTCCGTCTTGCAGGCGGGTCTTGGGAGGCAGCTTATTTCATGACCTTGGCACGCAGCTATGGGTTCGGCATCAATGGCGACAGCTTCGAGGAGTGGGCCTCCCACATTCCCTTATCTGCCGTGGGGCATCACCGCGACGATTTGTTTCAGGTGGAGGCCATCTTCATGGGACAGGCAGGACTGCTCGCCCCGGAATCCATTCCTTTGCGCTACCGCGAAGCAGCCGTAGCCGACCCCTATTTCCAACGCCTCGGCAAGGAATATGCTTATCTGGCTCATAAGTTCTCGCTCCGTCCGATGGATTACAACCACTGGCGTTTCCTGCGATTGCGACCCCAGAACTTTCCTTACATCCGCCTGTCACAACTGGCCTTTCTCTACCATAAGTACAAGACAGGGCTTGCGCAACTGACTGATTGTACGACGATGTGCGACTTGCAGGACATGCTGAGTACGGAGGTGTCGGACTACTGGAAGACACACTACACCTTCGGACAGGAGAGCGGAAGCAACACCAAACACATGTCACCCTTCTCCATCAACCTACTAATCATCAACGCCTGCGTCCCGATGCTCTTCGCTTATGGCCGCCATACGGGCAAGGAGGAATACTGCGACAGGGCGTTCAGCCTGTTGGAACAGCTCCGACCAGAGAACAACAACATCATACGTATGTGGAACGACTGCGGACTGAAAGCGAAGTCTGCTGGAGATTCGCAGGCTCTCATCCAACTGAAAGAGGCATATTGCAAACGAAAGGACTGTCTGCGATGCCGTATCGGCTACGAATACCTGCGCAGAACGGAGGGTGAACACACATAAAACAATAAGAAAACCACGACAATATGGATAAATACACTTTTGAGACACGCATGGAAGTACGCGACTATGAATGCGACATCGAGGGCATTGTCAACAATGCCAACTACCTACACTATGCGGAACACACGCGCCACCGCTTCCTGCAGTCGCGCGGACTGAGTTTTTCTGACATGCACGAACGCGGCATCGATGCCGTAGTGGCTCGCATGAACCTGCAATACAAGACGCCCCTCCGCTGCGATGACGAGTTCATCTCACGGCTGTGGCTCGAAAAGGAAGGGATTAAATATGTATTCCATCAAGACATCTTCCGGGCATCAGACGAGGCGTTGTGCTTCCGGGGCATCATCACACTGGTGTGCCTGGTGAACGGAAAACTCGCTAACAGCGAGGAGTATGACCGAGCTTTATTGGGATGACCATGGATGAAGAGACACGCTACGCCTTGGCACTGAGCTACATGACCAGCTCCTATCTGTCCGCCGCGAAACGGCTCTACTGCGAGTTGGGTTCTGCCCGAGCGGTGTATGAAAACCGGGAAAGACTAACGGAAACCGTTCCAGAGTGTTCACAGCGGTTGACGGAATGGTTGCACGATTGGTCAGAAGCATTGCAACGTGCCGACACAGAGGCAGATTTCATCGCGGCCAACGGTATTGAGGTGATTCCCTTCAATAGCGAGCGTTACCCTTCGCGGTTGCGGGAATGTGTCGATGCGCCTCTCGTGCTTTATTACAAGGGTACGGCAGATCTCAACGCCACCCATGTGGTCAGCATTGTGGGAACACGGCACTGTACGATCTACGGCAACGATCTCATCCGGCGCTTTGTCGCTGACCTCAAGACAAAATGTCCAGATACACTTGTTGTCAGCGGTCTGGCCTACGGAGCAGACGTGTGTGCCCACAAGTATTCGCTCGACAACGGAATGGAGACGATAGGTGTACTGGCTCACGGACTGGACACACTCTATCCGTCGGCTCACCGAAGCATTGCGCAGCAAATGACAGGACAGGGTGGACTGCTTACTGAATATATGTCAACAACACACCTTGACAAGATCAATTTTGTACGACGCAACCGTATCGTAGCGGGCATCAGTGATGCCGTTGTCGTGGTGGAAAGCGCGTCGCGCGGTGGTAGCCTCATCACGGCTGACATTGCTCAGAATTACGGGCGCGAGGTGTTTGCCTTCCCTGGTGCGGTAGACGCAGAATACAGCAAGGGCTGCAACCGACTCATCCGCAACAACGGGGCGACACTCATCACGTCGGCCACCGATTTCCTCGAATCAATGGGATGGGCTGCGGACATTTCGAGGCCACAGGCTGTAGAGCGACAACTCTTCCCTGACCTGACGGAAGACGAGCGACGCATTGTTGAGGTGTTGCAGCGTAACAATGATCTGCAACTCAATATGATAACAATCAAAACAAACCTTCCCGTGGGACAAGTCACGGCTTTGCTCTTTGCTCTGGAGATGAAAGGTGTGGTACGATCCATGGCTGGCGGCACTTATCATTTGCTGAGCTGATTACTCAAGAACACCCCTAACAAACTGGAATGACAAAGATAGGAAATATCATACTGGGAGAACGCCCCGTGTTTCTGGCACCGATGGAAGACGTGACCGACATCGGCTTCCGTCTACTCTGCAAACGTTTCGGTGCATCGATGGTCTATACGGAGTTTGTGTCGGCTGAGGCATTGGTGCGCGACATCAAGTCCACGGTACAGAAACTGACCATTGCCGATGAGGAACGTCCTGTGGGCATACAGATTTACGGACGCGACACAGAAGCTATGGTTGATGCCGCTAAAATCGTGGAACAGGCTGGCCCTGACCTTATCGACCTCAACTTCGGTTGCCCGGTCAAGAAAGTGGCTGGGAAAGGTGCGGGGGCAGGGATGTTGCAAAACATTGACAAACTGCTCGACATCACGCGTCGGGTTGTTGATGCCGTCAGTATTCCCGTCACCGTGAAGACACGCCTGGGGTGGAACAACGACAACCTCATCATCACCACGCTGGCTGAACAGTTACAGGACTGCGGTATCAAGGCGCTGACCATCCACGGGCGCACCCGCGCACAGATGTACACAGGCGAGGCGGACTGGACACTCATCGGTGAGGTGAAGCGCAATCCGCGCATCCACATCCCCATCATCGGCAACGGCGACATTAAGTCGCTGGAGGATGCTGACCGCGCCTTCGACCGCTACGGGGTGGACGCTGTGATGATAGGGCGCGCCACCTTTGGTTGTCCTTGGATTTTCAGTCGACAGGAACTCACGCTCGACGAAAAGATTGATGTGCTGGAAGAGCAGTTGCGCATCAACGTGGCGCGCATCGATGAACGCCGCGGAATCCTCCACACGCGTCGCCACCTGGCCGCATCGCCTGTCTTCAAAGGCATTCCCGACTTCCGACAGACTCGCATCGCCATGTTGCGAGCCGAGCGCGTAGACGAGGTGATGCAGATTTTAGAGCAGTGCCGCGAACGCTTGCGGCAGTAATCGCCTTCGCATCTCGGCACAGCGGTAAAAAAACAAGGGGTGGACGCCATTCGGCATCCACCCCTTTTCCGTATTGGTATGGTAATAGATTACTTCAACTTCTTGTAACCATAAACGGAACGGCCACCGAGCTGCTCCTCGATGCGGATCAGCTGGTTGTACTTGGCCATACGGTCGGTACGTGACAGCGAACCAGTCTTAATCTGACCGCTGTTGGTGGCCACAGCGATGTCGGCAATCGTGGTGTCCTCTGTCTCGCCAGAACGGTGAGAGGTCACGGTGGTGTAGCCGTGGCGGTGAGCCATCTCGATGGCATCGAGGGTCTCGGTCAGCGAACCAATCTGGTTCACCTTAATCAGGATGGAGTTTGCTGCACCCATCTTGATACCCTTCTCCAGGAACTTCACGTTGGTCACGAACAGGTCGTCACCCACCAGCTGGCAGCGGTCGCCGATGCGCTGTGTGAGCTTCACCCAGTTGTCCCAGTCGTTCTCGTCGAGACCGTCCTCGATGGAGTCGATAGGATACTTGGTGATGAGCTGCTCAAGGTAGGCGATCTGCTCTTCTGCGCTGAGCTTCTTGCCGTTGGGATCTTTCTTCTTGCCGTTCTTCAGCTGGCGGTAGTCGTAGAACCACTCACCGTTCTCCTGTACGGCGAACTCGGAAGCAGCGCAGTCCATGGCGATCTTCACGTCCTTACCTGGCTCGTATCCGGCAGCCTTGATAGCTTCCATAATGGTGTCAAGTGCATCCTCGATACCGTCGAAGTTGGGAGCGAAACCGCCCTCGTCGCCGACAGCGGTGGAGAGACCACGAGCCTTCAGCAACTTGGCGAGGTTGTGGAACACCTCAGCACCCATACGGATGCCTTCCTTCTCGTTGGCAGCACCAACGGGACGAATCATGAACTCCTGGAACGCGATGGGAGCGTCGGAGTGTGCACCACCGTTCACGATGTTCATCATGGGAACGGGCAGAACGTAGGTGTTCGTACCGCCGATATAGCGATAGAGGGGAATCTGCAGATAGTTGGCAGCAGCGTGTGCCACAGCCAGCGAAACGCCGAG
This sequence comes from Bacteroidaceae bacterium, assembly GCA_963588695.1. Classification (GTDB taxonomy): domain Bacteria; phylum Bacteroidota; class Bacteroidia; order Bacteroidales; family Bacteroidaceae; genus Prevotella. The sequence continues at coordinate 14,100 of CAVAIX010000033.1, forward strand.
GATGGCGTTGGCACCCAGGTTCTTCTTGGTCGGTGTGCCGTCCAGTTCCAGCATCTTCTCGTCAATGGCGCGCTGATCCAGTACGCTCATGCCCTCGATGACTGGAGCAATCTTGGTGTTGACGTTCTCTACGGCTTTCTGAACGCCTTTGCCCAGATAGCGGTTCTTGTCGCCATCGCGGAGCTCCAGAGCCTCGTTCTCACCAGTGGAAGCACCAGAGGGAACGCTGGCGCGTCCCATGTCGCCAGTCTCCAGGGTTACTTCAACCTCTACAGTAGGATTACCACGTGAATCCAGAATCTCTCTTGCGTGAATGTTTTCGATAATCATAATGAATCTGTTATTTTTAATGGATGATTGTAAATTTCCGTTCGCAAAGTTACCACTTTTATCTTAAACCGCCATGCTCCCGTGGCATTTTTCTCGCCGTTTAACCTTTATTTATTATATATAAGGTGTTGTTTGTCATGCTGGAGTGGCAAAACGATGCGTTCTTCACTGTCGCGAGAAGACGGAAAGGATGCCCGTTGGTCCAGTGGTGTTCGCCTGCGCATACTGTTCCAGTTTTCGGTCGCCTTGCTCTCCATTGACTACAATGCCTCGGTTGTTGAGTTGGTACTGTCTGTTACAGTTCGGACAGGTAGCAGTGCCCTTATTGTCCATTTGGACGATGTATTTGCTGCTGCCCATGGAGTTGCCTGTTCGGACGCAGTTCGGACACTGTGCGTCGTAGGCCACAAAGCCGCCATTTGGTTGACTGTTGAAGGTTTGAAAGCCCACGATGATGCCGTTGCAGAGTCCGAGTTGGAAGTTGCTTTGGCTCTCGGCGGCAGTCTCGCGCTGTGTGGAAGACTGTCCTTCGGAGTTGGTGAAGGCCACATGTCGAGCACCCTGCCTCACGGTTTCCGTGATGTAGCAGAACACGCCACGCGACAGGCTATTGGTGGCGGTGGCCAGCGTCTGGTCGAGGTGCACGCCGTTGTCGTAGACGAAGCGGCACGGCCACGAGCTATACTCCGCGTCCGTTGTACAGGCCGCCAGCATCAGTGTTAGTATCAGTGTTGCCAGTAGATTGTGGCACTTCGTCCTCCTTGTCGCCTTCTTCATAATCGTTCGTCCTTTACCCTCAACAATTAGCTAAGAGTGCCTTTTCCGCTTCGGCCACGCGTTCGAAGCCAAACCCTTCCTGCACCTGCTGCATCAGTGCGGCTATTTTATCATTGCAGAGGTTGCCGATGGAGCCTTCGTGCGTGTGGTGGATGTGCTTGTCGGGTTTGAATGTTCCTGCCTCGATGTCGAATCCCACTTTTCGGTATGCGTCGCGGAAGGGCATTCCTGCCGCAGCTAAGCGGTTTACCTCTTCTACAGAGAACATCGGGTCGTACATGGGGTTGTCGAGAATGTCTTTGCGCACTTCTATCTTGTTGATGATGTACGCTGCCATCTGCAGACAGTCCTTCAGTTCGCCGAAGGCTGGTAGAAACACCTCCTTGATAATCTGCAGGTCGCGGAAGTAGCCCACGGGCAGGTTGTTCATGATCAGTGTCACCTGTTGCGGCAATGACTGGATTTTGTTGCACTTGGCACGGATGAGTTCGAACACGTCGGGATTCTTCTTGTGCGGCATGATGCTGCTGCCCGTGGTACACTCCTTGGGCAGTTTCACGAACGAGAAGTTCTGCGAGTTGAAGAGGCAAGCGTCGAAGGCCATCTTGGCCAGCGTCCCAGCCACGGTAGCCATGGCGAAGCCCACGTTGCGCTCCATCTTTCCACGTCCCATCTGTGCGTAGACCACGTTATAGTCCATGGAGTCGAATCCCAACAGGTCGGTGGTCATCTGCCGATTAAGTGGGAACGACGAGCCGTATCCAGCGGCCGAACCCAACGGGTTACGGTTGGTCATTTTGTAGGCTGCCTGTAGGAAAAGCATGTCGTCAGCCAGCGATTCCGCATAGGCACCGAACCACAGTCCGAACGACGACGGCATGGCCACCTGCAGGTGGGTGTAGCCCGGCATCAGTACGTCCTTGTACTGTTCGCTCTTAGCCAAGAGTTCGTCGAAGAGTATCTTC
>CAVAIX010000034.1:0-16095 GCA_963588695.1 Bacteroidaceae bacterium
AGGAAGATGAGCATGAAGATGCCCCAGGCCACGGCAAAGCCAGTGAGCGACGTGCGCAGCTTGTTGCGCTGCGAGGTGCTCCATATTTCCTTGATGAGTTCGCGCATAATCCTATTTCACGTAGTCCTTGGAAACCAAATGGTGGTCGGCGTTTGCCTCGATGCTGCCGATGAGTCCATCTTTGATGTGGATGACCTTCTCTGTCTCGTTGGCCACACCGCTCTCGTGGGTCACCACGACGATGGTCATTCCGTCTCGCTCGTGCAACTCTTTCAGTAAATCCATCACCTCGACGCTCGTCTTGGAGTCGAGCGCACCAGTAGGTTCGTCAGCCAAGATGACCTGTGGCTTGGTGATGAGGGCGCGGGCAATGGCCACGCGCTGCTTCTGTCCGCCCGACATCTCGTTGGGGTAGTGGTTGGCCCACGGGGTCAGCCCGAGACGGTCGAGGTAGTCCATGGCCAACTGGTGGCGCTTGCGGCGACTCACTCCCTGGTAGAAAAGGGGCAGTTCCACGTTCTCGACGGCCGTCTTGAACGGAATGAGGTTGAACGACTGGAAGATAAAGCCAATCATCCGGTTGCGGTACTCGGCGGCGCGCGTCTCGCTGAGGTCGCGGATTAGCACACCGTTGAGGCGGTATTCGCCCGAGTCGTAGTTGTCGAGAATGCCGAGGATGTTGAGTAGGGTCGACTTCCCCGAGCCGGACGCGCCCATGATGGAGACGAACTCGCCGCGCCTAATGTCGAGGTCAATGCCCTTGAGCACGTGGAGCGGCTGTGCACCCTGGTAGGTTTTGTTGATGTTCTTGAGTTGAATCATCGCGGTATGTGTGTTGTTTTTCTTGTTCAAGTTATCCGTTAGACGCCCTCAAAAGGGGAAAAGTTGCAGGCTGACCCTATTTTTTTCTCTCGGCGTTCAGCCCCGCTGGTCTGCGCCCCACATCATCTTGCTGCGTAGGGTGTGGAAGTATTTCTGTCCGGCGCGCTTCACCACCTTGACGCGGTAGGGAGCCTTGCGGAGCGTCAGTCGGGTGGAGTCGGGCAGCTTCTCCGAGCGACCGTCGAGGGCCACTAAGAAATTGTGCGAGCGACTCTCCACGGTGAGTGCAATCTCGCTGTCCTCAGGGAGCACGATGGGGCGCACGTTGAGCGAATGGGGTGCCACGGCGGTGAGGGAAATGACGTGCGTGCCGGGCACGATGATAGGGCCGCCCACGGAGAGCGAGTAGGCGGTGCTGCCCGTCGGGGTGCTGATGACGAGGCCGTCGGCCTGGTACGTCGTTAAGTAGTCGCCGTTGACGGCCGTATGGACACTGATCATGGCCGCCACGTCGCGCTTCAAGATGGCCACATCGTTGAGGGCAAATGGACAGCCTTCCAGCGGTGCGCCGTCCGTCTCTACCTGCAGTACCATGCGCGTCTCTACGGCGTAGTCGCCCTCATAGATGGCTTGGATGATGGCTTCTATCTCCGGCGGATTGATGTCGGCTAAGAAACCCAACCGCCCCGTGTTAATGCCGAGGATGGGAATCTCCTTCGCACCAGCCATGGAGGCGGCTTTCAGAAACGTGCCGTCGCCGCCCATCGAGACCATGAAGTCGGCCTCGAAGTCCGAGCCGTCGAACACCGCAACGTCGCCCAGCGACAGGTGTTGCCCCTCCACGAGGAAGTGGTAGAACTCGCGCTCGATGCACACTTCTGCGTGGCGCAGAGCCAGACCAGACAGCATCTTCTGAACGGATGCTGACTTCTTGGCTTGGTAGATGTTGCCGACGATGGCGAACCGCAGTTTCTTTGAAGTCATAAAAATTTCTCTATTATTAGGCGTTAATTCACAAAGATTTGTTACCTTTGCGCTGGAAATGTTCCGCAAAATTAGTGTTTTTTCGCGAAACAACACTATCTGAAAGACAAAATTTATAAGAAGATGACAAAACTGAGCGTAAACATCAATAAACTGGCCACGCTACGCAACGCCCGAGGCGGCAACAACCCCGACATCATCGAGGCCGCACGCAACATTGAAATGTTTGGTGGTGAAGGCATTACCGTTCACCCACGACCCGACGAGCGTCACATCCGCTATCAGGACGTGCGCGACCTGCGCCCCATCGTCACTACGGAATTCAACATCGAGGGCAATCCCATCGACTCGTTCGTGCAACTCGTCCTTGAGGTGGTACCCAACCAGGTGACGCTCGTGCCCGACGGCCACGACCAGTTGACCTCCAATCACGGCTGGGACACGCTGGAGCACCGCTCCTTTCTGACCGACATCTGCCGCACCTTCGGACAGGCAGGCATTCGCACCAGCATCTTTGTGGATGCTGACCCGAAGATGGTGGAGGGCGCGAAAGTCTGTGGGGCAGACCGCGTGGAACTCTACACTGAGCCTTACGCCTCGGGCTACACCAAGAACCGTGAGGCGGCCATTGCCCCCTTCGTTGCTGCCGCCGAGGAAGCGCGCCGCGTGGGGTTGGGACTCAATGCAGGCCACGACCTCTCGCTCGAAAACCTCCACTACTTCCACACCCGTATCCCCTGGACGGACGAGGTGAGTATCGGCCACGCGCTCGTCTGCGACGCACTCTACTTAGGCTTGCGTCCCACCGTCCAGAAATATCTGGAAGCCTTGAAATGAAACCTCATCAACCATAAAAACCTTATTACTATGGCAAAAGCATACGTATTCCTTGCAAAGGGTTTCGAAGACATCGAAGCCCTCATTCCCGTCGACATCTGGCGGCGCGGTGACGTTGAAGTGACTACCGTCAGCATCACAGGAGAACGCACTGTCACCTCCGCCCACGGCGTGAATATCGAGGCAGACTGCTGCTTCGAAGACTGCGACTTCAGCGACGCGGACCTACTGTTCCTGCCTGGTGGAATGCCAGGAGCCGTCAACCTCCGCGCCCATCAGCCGCTCTGCGATCTGTTGCTGAAGCAGGCCGCGTCGGGCAAGAAAGTGGCCGCCATCTGTGCCTCGCCTGCCGTGGTGCTGGCGCCCCTCGGACTGCTCGACGACAAGACGGCTACCTGCTATCCGGGCTTCGAAAAAGAGATGACCCACGCTCGCTACACCGGTGAACTCGTGACCTCCGACGGCAACATCACCACGGGAGAAGGACCAGCAGCCGCCTTCCCGTTCGCCTACCGCCTGTTGGCGCAGATGAAGAGTCAGGAAGTGGCCGACACCATTGCCGAAGGAATGCGCTACGTACACCTTATATCATAAGATGATGGATTACCTCATCATTGTGGCTGGCGGCAAGGGACTGCGCATGGGCGGCGATATTCCCAAACAGTTCCTGCCCGTCGGTGGTCGCCCTATTCTGATGCGCACCATAGAGCGTTTCCACCGTGCACTGGAGTCGCTTTGCATCATCCTCGTGTTGCCGAAAGACCAACAGCCGTACTGGCACGAGTTGTGTGCAGCGCACGGGTTCGGTGTGCCTTGCCTACTGGCTGACGGAGGCGAGACGCGCTTTCATAGCGTGCAGCACGGACTGGCGCTCATCCCCAACGATGCTGAGGGTGTGGTTGGTGTGCACGACGGCGTGCGCCCGTTCCCTTCCGTGGAGGTTATCCGCCGCTGCTACGAGGCGGCACGCTCAGCCAAGGCCGTGATTCCCGTAGTTCCCGTGGTGGAAACGCTGCGCCACGTCAGCGAAGGCACGAAGCCCCGGAGCGACTACCGATTAGTGCAGACTCCACAGACCTTCGACATTCAACTGCTGAAGGCGGCCAACCTACAAGCTTACACGCCAGCCTTCACCGACGATGCTTCGGTGGTGGAGGCCTATGGTCACGCAGTCACCATGGTGGAGGGCAACCGCGAGAACATCAAGATTACCACACCGTTTGACTTGGCCATTGCCGAAACGCTCTGCCGATGATGGACATCTTGCAACAGGACATTCAGTACCTGCCCGGCGTAGGGCCCAACCGCAGGAAATTGCTCAGCGACGAACTGGGCATCAATACCTTCGGCGACCTGTTGCAGTACTATCCCTACAAACACATCGACCGCAGTCGCATCTATACCATTCATGAACTGACGGGAGATATGCCGTTCATTCAGGTGTGCGGACACATCCTCAGCTTCGAATCGTTCGACATGGGACACCGCCGGACGCGCGTGGTGGCTCACTTCTCCGACGGCACGGGGGTGATGGACCTGACGTGGTTCAACGGGACGAGGGAGGTGCTCAAACGCTATGCGGTGGGCACGCGCTACATCGTGTTCGGCCGCCCTACGGTCTACAACGGTCGCGTGCAAGTGGTTCACCCCGACATGGATGCGGCGGAGAGCCTTCGCCTGTCGGACATGGGAATGCAACCCTACTACACGACGACGGAAAAGATGAAGAAGCGCGGACTCAACTCGCGCGCCCTCGACAGGATGACGAAGACGCTGCTCGATACGCTCAAACAGCCTGTTGCCGAAACCCTGCCCGACTTTATCACAGGGCCGCTTCACCTGGTCAGCCGCGACGAGGCGTTGCGCCACATCCACTATCCGCATAACGCCAAAGAGCTGGAACGCGCCCGGATGCGCCTGAAGTTCGAGGAACTCTTCTACGTGCAACTCAATATTCTACGATACGCGAGTGATCGCCGCCGCAAATACCGAGGCTACGTCTTCTCGCAGATTGGGGCTTACTTCAACGGTTTCTTCCACCAGCACCTGCCCTTCCAACTCACCGAGGCGCAGAAGCGCGTGCTCCGCGAAATACGTAAGGATACGGGCTCGGGGCGGCAGATGAACCGCCTGTTGCAGGGCGACGTGGGTTCTGGAAAGACACTGGTGGCTTTGATGGCTATGCTGATGGCACTGGACAACGGCTATCAGGCTTGCATCATGGCTCCTACGGAGATTCTGGCCGAGCAGCACCTGCGCACCCTCCGCGACTTCCTGGATGGGATGGATATCCGCGTAGAATTGCTCACGGGTATTGTGCGTGGCAAACGGCGCACCAGCGTGCTTGAGGCATTGGCCGACGGAACGGTGCAGATTCTCGTCGGTACACACGCTGTCATTGAAGACACGGTGCAGTTTGCCCGACTGGGCATGGTGGTGGTCGACGAGCAGCACCGCTTCGGAGTGGCGCAGCGCGCCAAGCTTTGGAACAAGAGTGCCAATCCGCCCCACGTGCTGGTGATGACGGCCACTCCCATTCCGCGCACACTGGCCATGACGATCTACGGCGATCTTGATGTCAGCGTCATTGACGAGTTGCCTCCTGGGCGCAAACCCGTGGTCACTACCCACGCCTTCGACAGCAGCATTCCCTCGCTCTACGATGGTCTGCGCAAACAGATGCAGCAGGGGCGGCAGGTCTATGTGGTGTTCCCGCTGATTGAAGAGAGTGAACGCATCGACTTGAAAAACCTGGAAGATGGCTTTGAGACACTGTGCCGCGTCTTTCCAGAATACCGCCTAAGCAAGGTGCACGGTAAGATGAAGGCGAAGGACAAGGACGAAGAGATGCAACGCTTTGCTAAGGGTGAGACGCAGATGTTGGTAGCCACTACCGTCATAGAGGTGGGGGTTAACGTGCCCAATGCCTCCGTCATGGTCATCATGGAGGCGCAACGCTTCGGACTCAGTCAGCTCCACCAGTTGCGTGGCCGCGTGGGGCGCGGAGCCAAGCAGAGCTACTGCATCCTCGTGACAGGACAGAAACTGGGCGAGGAGACGCGCAAACGCATCGACATTATGTGCGAGACGAACGACGGCTTCCGTATTGCTGAGGCCGACTTGAAACTGCGCGGGCCAGGCGACTTGGAGGGTACGCAACAGAGTGGAATGGCTTTCGACTTGAAAATAGCCGACATTGCGCGCGACGGACAACTCGTGCAACTGGCGCGCGACGAAGCGCAGCGCATCATCGACAACGATCCGCTCTGCCAGTCCGACCGCTACCGTCTGCTCTGGGAACGCCTCCGCCAACTGCGCAAAACCAACATCAACTGGTCTTCTATCTCGTAAAGAAAAACGGGAATTTCTGTAATATGGGGAGAAAATGTGCGTCTAAACGGGTAGAGACAAATGGACACTAAAAAAGTGCAAAGAGACGGCGTAAAGTGTTAAATAACGTACAAAGAGTGTTAACTGGCTTTCTTTTTCGGAAATAATTTCGTAACTTTGCAGCGTTCTGTTTCTTTTTGGACAGAACGAGAATATGAACCGAATAGAACGTTATGTTTTTTAAGAATCTAAAGAAAATAGCATTAATGACCGTGGCTGCCACATGCGCCCTCCCGATGATGGGACAGGACTTGTTGGCCAGACAGGCTCCCATAGACAGAAAGATGAAGGCTGTTGACAGCATGGCACTTCGCCAGCTGATACAGGCCGAGAGTTTCGAAACACCCGCCGCTGACCTTTACGAAGACTGGAACAACCGTTATGCCCATCAGGCCACTAACCTGCCAGACTCGTTCCGCATCAACCTGCGCCATTTCTGCATGCCCACGACCAACCGCGTCATCACCAGCAACTTCGGTGCACGGTGGGGACGGCAGCATAAGGGACTGGACATTAAAGTGTATATTGGCGACACCATCCGCGCAGCTTTCAATGGCAAGGTGCGCATCGTGAACTATGAAGGCCGTGGCTACGGCAAATATGTGGTCATCCGCCACAACAATGGACTGGAAACCATCTATGGCCATATGTCGAAACAACTCGTGGCAGAGAATGAAGAAGTGCGCGCTGGCGACCCCATCGGACTGGGCGGCAATACAGGGCGCAGCACAGGTTCGCACCTCCATTTCGAGACGCGCCTGTGTGGTGTGGCACTGAACCCCGCACTGATGTTCGACTTCAGAAACCAAGACGTAGTGGACGACTATTATATGTTCCGCAAGGCTACTTACAACAGTGAGTCGGCAGAAGCTAATCGCTTGCGCGGCGTGGCTGGCAGTAGTGCTATGGACGACGATATGGATTTCGCCGACAACGGTCATAAGGCCTCCAGTGCTAAGGCAAGCAATCGCAACGCGACAGCGCGCTTCCATAAGGTGGCGAAGGGCGAATCGCTCTATTCCATTGCTCGCAAGCGCGGCACTTCCGTTGATGCCATCTGCAAGCTGAACCACATCACTACGCGGACGAAGATTCAACCAGGTCAAATCCTAAAGTACGACTAAATCCTCTGACTAACCGAAAAACAACGAATGAAACAGAAAATCATACTCTGCGCATTGCTCGTGTTACTGTCCTCGGTGGATGTAGCATGGGCTAAGGGCAAGAGAAAAAGGACAAAGAAGGTGAACCGCACTGAACAGCGCGATATGGCCTATGAGGAGATAGACAATTTCGATTTCCTGTATGCCAATAACGACAGCACAAGCAGCAGCTTTGCTCTCTCCAACGATATTATGAATCAGGCCACCTCACTGATAGGTACGCGCTACCGCAGTGGCAGCAAAGGGCCGTATGCCTTCGACTGCTCGGGCTTCACCAGCTATGTGTTTGGTCAGAGTGACATCAGCATCGGCAACTCGTCGCGCGACCAGTATGTGCGCAACATTCCCATCAAGCGTTGGGAGATGCAGCGCGGCGACCTCGTATTCTTCTCCAGTCCAGGTTCAGGCCGCAGTCAGGTAGGCCATGTGGGAATCGTTGTTGACTATGACCCCATCAACAACAGCTTCACCTTCATCCACGCCAGCAGCAGAGAGGGCGTGACCATCAGCAGCTCCACCGAGACCTACTACGATCGCCGTTTCATTGGTGCTCGTCGTGTGGCGAAGTGATGTTTTCCAAGTATTTTGAGGGGATTATACCAAATTCGGCCTTGAAGGCTTCACGGAATGCCGTTCGGCTGTTATAGCCTACTGCAATCATGATGTCTGTCAGTGTGTATTTGCGTGCGAGGAGCATTTGTTCTGCTCGTTGCATTTTCACCTTTTTGATTAGTTCATTGGCTGTTACACCAGAAAGTGCCTTGAGTTTCCGATAGAAGGAAGAATAGCTCATGTTCACACTTTCCGCAATAGCACTCACGTTAATCTGCTCGGTCTGTATGTTGTCTTCTATGGCCTTAAACACTTTGTCCATAAAGGCTCGATCCAGTTCATTTACTGACTTCGTGACCACGTCTTTCTTGTAGCCGTTGGCGAAATATTCTGCAATGGTTCTCCGGTTGGATAAGATGTTTGCGATGCGCGACTTGAGGAGTTGGATGCTGAATGGCTTTGTAATATAGGAATCGGCTCCGTGTAAATAGCCCTCTGTCTTGTCGGCCTCCTCGTTTTTGGCCGTAAGGAGAATAATGGGAATATGAGATGTGCGTGAATCTTTTTTCAGAGAATCCGTCAGCTCCAATCCATCCATGATGGGCATCATAATGTCGCTGACAACCACGTCGGGGATGCGCTGGATGGCCAGTTCCATTCCTTCGCGCCCGTTGTTTGCAAGCAGTATCTCAAAGTCGTGGGACAAGGAGTCGGAGATATACTGCTTGATGTCGTCATTGTCCTCGACGATGAGCAACAAGGGCTTGTTGTCTGATGTCTTTGTCGTCGCCTTCAGTGCTTTTTGCGTCACATGGATGGCATCAGGATAGGTGTTGTCTTTTTTTAGTTTTACCACAAATGTAGTACCCTCTCCGACTTTGCTGTGAACGCTGATGCTTCCTTCGTGTAGCTCCACCAGATTCTTGACGAGGGCAAGGCCGATGCCTGTTCCTATCGTCTGGTGTTCTCCTTTTGCTTGATAATATCTTTCGAAGATGTGAGGCAGTGCATCCTCGGGAATACCATATCCCGTGTCGTGCACACTGATTTCGATGTAGGCGGTCTTGTTTTCTTCCGTCTGCCGCAATCCAACCTCCACCATTCCTTCTGAAGTATACTTGAGACTGTTGGACAATAGGTTGTCTACGATGATGGTGACAACCTCCTTGTCAAAGAAGAGATTGTAGTTGTCTTCAATTAACAGTGAGATGTCTATCTTCTTGTTACGGTTCAGTTCCTTATACTTCAAGGTAATTTCATGGATCAGGACGGAGAGGTCTCCCTTAGATACCGTTAGAACGCGATTTCTCGTCTCGCTCTTACGGAACTCCATGATTTGATTGACCAGGTCATACAGCCGCTTGGCATTCTTATGAATCATAGAAACCTTCGAATGTTGTTGCGGATTTAGGTCTTCTGCCTCTAAATCCTCCAAAGGCCCCAGTATCAGGGTCAGCGGTGTCCGCAGTTCGTGTGTCACATTGGTGAAGAATCCCAACCGTTCATTGTTCAAGGCTTGTTCTTTCAGCCGGGTTTGTCGCTCCACTTCAATGGTTCCTTTTAGCGTTAGTCGTCTTTTGTAGAAATGCAGCAACGATGCAACGAGTGCCATACAGATGAGGAGATAGGCGCACCATGCCCACACGGAGAAATAAGGTGGCGGAGCTATTTTTACTTGGATGGATGCGATATTCTCACTCCATGGTCTGTTGATGAGTCGCGCCTTCACGTAGATGGTGAATTTCCCCCATGCAACATTTCGGAATGTTGCATAGTTCAGTCTGTCGGGAATAATGTGCCACGTCCCAGACTTTCCGCTCAGAGAATAGGCATATTCCACTTTGTTCCGCAATGCGAAATCCTTGAGCGAGAAATACACGGTGAAGGTGTTCTGCCCGTAGTCCAGATTGATTTGTGGACGGACAGGAATTCCGAACTGCTTCAGTTCAAACTCATCGTACGTGTCCACTTCAAAGCGGTCGATGCAAGGAGCTGGCAAGGCCGTGTGGTTCATTTGCCGTTTGGAGTCGTACCAGCATATCGCTTTCGGTTGGCCGAACAGCAGTTTCCCGTCGCCTGTTGCTACCGCACATCCGTTTCGGAAGGAGCCCAATGTAATTCCATCAGTTGTACCATAATTGACCAGAGAATCATTCTTAGCTGACAGCAAACTTACCCCGAGGTTTGTTGTTACCCAGAACCGATGGTTGCTGTCTTCAATAATCGACCGTATGGCGTTTCCTTCAGGATTGTTTTTCAACGGGATGAGGTGATAGTTATAGCTGCCTCGTTTCAGGTGGTCAAAGCGTATCATCCCTTCATTAAGCGTGAGCCACATACGGTTGTGAGAATCTCGATAGATACTCCTGACGTATCTGTTACCGATGTTGATTTCCTTGATGGATCTGCCTGCGTCTGTCACAAAGAGTTGGTGACCCGTAGAGAACCAGATGCCACCGTTGCAATCTTGAGCAATGAAGGAGGTTGGCTTGTTGAATACGAGGTCGTTGCCAGGATGAATGGCCTTCTGACTCGTCTTGTCCACGATGAACAGGCCGTCGTGTGTTCCCACCCAGATGTTGGATTGGGAATCCTCAAAGATCTGATGGACGTATGTGCGAAAATTTTTATCCCCATTCATGAAAACGCTTTGAATGTTCCCTGTCTGCGGGTCTAATCGCTGCAATCCCTTTTTGTCCACGGCCATCCATACCTTTCCCGAATGGTCTGACAGAATGGCCGTAACGCCTCCACTCATTTTCCAGTTTCCTACTTTTGTGAAGTTGCCGAGGTCTGCATCAAAGGCGAGAATGTCAATGTTTCCATTGTCCGTTCCAGTCCAGATATGGCCGTCCTTCCCGATACACATAGTCAATAAAGACTTATCGGAAAGGCCTGCTAAATGGCCTTTATAGGGTGAGTAAACAATAGCTTTGAATGGTGGTTCTTGGTGCGCAATGACATTCATCCCTCCTCCATAGCACCCCAACCAGATATTTCCGAATCCGTCCTGGAAGATGGAAGTGACCGATGCAGAAGACAGCTCTGAGTCGTTGTCGCCTGGCCAAATCTTCCGGAAAGTGGCCTCTGAGCCTCTTGGGCGGTCAAGTGTTTTTAGATTCAGTATGTTGACACCGCCTCTCCAGGTGCCTATCCAAAGCTGTCCGTTGATTTCCGCCAAGGAATGGATGTCACTGTCAGACAGGGATGAAGCCTTAGCTTCTTGATGGACAAAGGTCGAAAACTCCTTGGTGTTTTTGTTGTATAGCGTCAGTCCCCAATGGGTTGCCAGCCAAATCCGTTTCTTGGAATCGATGAGGATGTCCAGCACTTCGTTGCCTGGCAAGGTGTTCTTGGCGTGTGGGTTGAATCTGAAATTCGTCACCGTATTCTCCTTCTGAGACAAGATGGAAAATCCGCTACCCTGGTAGCCGATATAGATGCTGTTGTCCTCATCGCAGGCAAGGCACAACATCACGGCCCTGTCGTATGTGCCCAGTGATACCTTCTTCGTCGTTTTCCCCTTACGGGGCAGTTTGTACAGTCCGTCGTCGTGCGTAGCAATGAACAGGCAGGAGTCTTTGTCAAAACACAGAGCGGTGACATTGCACGTGGCATTCCCACCGATAGAAACACGGCTCAACACCTTGCCGGAGGATGAGATCCGGAACAGCCCCTTTTGGGAGGCCACCCATAAATCATTACTTCCGTCAAAGACCATGTCATTGATAGGTTCTGTAAGTATTCTTACCTCTCCGTTGTCCTCCACGGAACAGTTGAGAATCTGATGCCCGTCAAAATAATTGATACCGTTTACTGTACCTATCCAAACATTTCCCATGCGGTCTTGTGTGGTACACATGATGCCGTCCCCCAACAGTCCGTCTTGCGTACTGATTTTCTCGAAGTTAAAAGCCGTAGCAATCTGGGTGAAGGGCATGCTCCACAGGCAGAAAAGGAATGGGATGGTTCTTAGTAATGACATAGTGTTCCCGTTTTGTTGATGGTTTCTATTGCAAAATTAGCAAATCCAAGTGACACTACGATGTTTGAATCCTCCAAAAATGAAGAAATGAGAGAAAAATGGCCACATTTGAAAGCTTTCCAACCATTTCGAATGGTGCAACCCGAGTAGACCGAGGCGGTTTATCTTCGTTTTGAACGAACCGCGTGCATCATAAGCATTTTGACGACCGCGAATTAATCTGCAACGTTGTAATTTTGCAGCGGAAATCACAAAACTAAAAACGGTATATGAGAAATCAAGTATTAGGATGTGTTGTCGGAATATTGGTAGTGACGTGTCCCATGGTGAATGGAAAATCCGTCACAAAAGGAGTGTCCTATCCCATAACACCCGTTCCGTTCACTTCAGTGAAATTGACGGATGCCTTTTGGGGACGGAGACTGGAGGCCAGTCGCGATGTCACCATTCCGTTGGCATTCTCCAAGTGTGAAGAAACAGGGCGATACCTCAATTTCGTAAAAGCGGCTCATCCCAGCGCGGAACATGTGTTCAAGGGCTTCGGGTTTGATGATACCGATGTGTATAAAACCATAGAGGGTGCAAGTTATCTGCTGCAAACCTATCCTAATAGTAAGATGGAGGCATACATAGACAGCATCCTAACTATTGTCGCTGCCGCTCAAGAGCCAGACGGTTACCTTTTCACGGCCAGAACGATGAATCCAGGACGCGAACATCGCTACAATGGAAAGTCGCGTTGGGAGAAGGTGGAAACGGTGAGCCATGAGTTCTACAACCTCGGTCATATGTTGGAGGGGGCTGTCGCCCATTATCAGGCCACGGGAAAGAAAACCTTCCTGGACATCGCCATCAAGTATGCGGATTGTGTGGAACGGGAGATAGGCGATGCACCTGGTAAGCAAGTAAAAGTGCCAGGACACCAAATCGCAGAGATGGGACTGGCAAAACTTTATCTGATGACGGGTAACAAGAAATATCTAAATCTTGCCAAGTTCTTCCTCGACAAGCGCGGCTATACGAGCCGAAGAGACGCTTATAGTCAGTCGCACAAACCCGTGTTAGCGCAGGAGGAGGCGGTGGGACATGCTGTGCGAGCCACATATATGTATTCTGGAATGGCAGATGTCGCTGCGTTGACTGGTGACACCGCTTATATTCATGCCATAGACAGAATATGGGAAAACATGGTCGGAAAGAAAATGTACCTCACGGGCGGAATCGGAGCTATTGCCCGTCATGAGGGATTCGGCGAAAACTATGAGCTGCCGAACGAAACCGCCTATTGCGAAACTTGTGCGGCCATCGGGAATGTCTACCTCAACCATAGGTTGTTCCTGCTGCATGGCGATTCGAAATACTATGATGTCTTGGAACGCACCTTATATAATGGACTGATTGCTGGCGTGTCAATGGATGGTGGTTCTTTCTTCTATCCCAATCCGTTGGCCTCGTCGGGCGATTATAGCCGGAAACCGTGGTTCGGATGCGCCTGTTGCCCGTCCAATATCTGCCGATTCATACCCTCTGTCCCTTCTTATATCTACGCCGTCAAGGGTAGGGAGGTCTATGTAAATCTATACATGGGCAATGCTTCCGTGATTTCTGTTGAAAACAGAAAGATAGAATTGGAACAGTCAACCGCTTATCCCTATTCAGGGGAGATTGCAATAACCCTCAAGAAGGGAAGCGGCAGTTACGCACTCAAACTCCGAATACCTGGCTGGACAAGAAACGAAGTGATGCCATTGCAGCTTTATCAGTATGCCGATGATCTGAATCCACAGTATAAAGTCACCCTAAACGGACAGCAGGTTGCAGGGACTTTGGAGAAAGGATATTTGACCATCGACCGTCGGTGGAAGAAAGGAGATGTGGTCTGTGTCCGTTTCGAAATGCCCGTGCGGATGGTTAAGTCCGACGAAAAGGTGCTTGCTGACAAGGGAAGAATAGCCATAGAACGAGGTCCTTTGGTGTATTGCGCAGAAGGAGTGGACAATAAGGTGGACATTCAGTCCATGATATTGAATGCCAGCCAAACCTTCACCGTGGCATACGATTCCACGGTCTTGGGTGGTCTACCTGTCATCAAAACAGCAGTACAGGCTCTCAGATATGATAAGAACCATAAACTCGCGATAAGCAACCAAGAGTTGCAGATGATTCCTTATTTCGCGTGGGCTCACCGTGGAGCGGGACAAATGGCCGTGTGGCTACCTGCATCCGTACAAACAATAGCACCAATGAACCATAGCGCCAAGCATTGGGACAACAACGAATATTTCAAGAACAACTAACGATGAAGAAGATATTGATAAGCACCATTTGTGGAATGTCGTTCGCATTAGCGCATTCACAGATTAATGCGTCGTATCCGATAAGTCCAGTGCCGTTTACATCGGTGAAGGTTAATGACGCATTTTGGTCACCACGATTACAGGCAAGCAGAGAGGTGACCATCCCACTCGCATTTAGGAAATGCGAAGAAACTGGGCGATACCGTAATTTTGAACTTGCAGCCCATCCGAATCCTTCAAATGAGTTTAAGGGTCTGCTATTCGATGATACCGATGTGTACAAGACCATTGAGGGGGCCAGCTATATCCTGCAAACTTATCCCGACAAGAAATTGGGGCAATATATAGACAGCGTTCTGACGATTGTGGCTGCGGCTCAAGAGAAAGACGGCTACCTTTATACAGCTCGCACCATGAATCCCGATGGAGACCCACGATGGATGGGTAAGAATAGATGGGATAAGGAAGAGGCAGGAAGCCATGAATTATATAATTTAGGTCACATGATAGAGGGTGCTGTTGCCCACTATATGGCGACTGGGAAACGTAATTTCCTTAATATGGCCATAAAATTTGCGGACTGTGCTGACCGTGAATTAGGCTATGGAGCAAACAAAAGATTGATTGCCCCAGGGCATCAGATTGTAGAAATGGCTCTTGTCAGACTCTATCTTGTGACAGGAGAAAAACGGTATCTCCGTCTTGCAAAGTTTTTCCTGGATGTTCGAGGACACGACAACGGCACCAGAGACAACCTGCACAAGTCTCCAGAGTATGACCAAACCCATCTCCCTGTGACCAAACAATATGAAGCTGTCGGACACGCCGTAAGGGGAACATATATGTATTCTGGAATGGCAGATGTCGCTGCGTTGACAGGCGATACGGCTTATATCTACGCTATAGACAAGATTTGGGAGAATATAGTCTCCAAAAAGCTTTATATCACAGGAGGAATTGGCGGTCAAAGATACGGGGAAGCCTTTGGTAGTGATTATCAACTTCCGAACCTTGATGCCTATTGTGAAACCTGTGCTGCAATCGGTAATGTGTATCTGAATCACAGGCTGTTTCTTTTACATGGCGAGAGCAAGTATTATGATGTGCTGGAACGTACGCTGTATAATGGGTTGATATCGGGAGTCTCACTGTCTGGAGATGCTTTCTTTTATCCGAATCCCTTGGAAGCTGACGGCGAATATGCTTTTAATGCTGACCATACCAAAGAACGACAGCCGTGGTTTGGATGCGCCTGTTGCCCCTCTAACATTTGTCGATTTATTCCTTCTCTGCCTGGATATATCTATGCTGTTAAAGGTGATGATTTGTATGTCAATCTCTTTATCGGAAATCATGCCGACCTAACTGTCAATGGGAAAAAGGTAACGGTGGCCCAAAGTACTCATTATCCAACAAACGGAAAAATAAAAGTAGTGGTTAAACCGCGCGGGCAACAACAGTTCACTCTTAAATTGCGTTTGCCAGGTTGGTTAAACAGCGAAGTTGTCCCCAGTCAGCTATACACCTTTGTCGATACTATTTCCAGTCCAGCATACTCAGTTTCTTTAAATGGAAAACTGATAGATGCATCGGTAGACAAAGGCTATATTACCATTAAGCGTAATTGGAAAAGTGGAGATGAAATAGAATTGTCGCTTGATATGCGCCCTCGTTTTATCTATGCGAATGAAAATGTCGTTGACGACAGGGGGTGTCTGGCCGTCCAGCGCGGCCCACTGGTATATTGTGCAGAAGAAGTGGATAATGATTTTGACATAAGAAGTGTACTTGTCAACAGACAGGGCGAAATCAAAGAAACAATCATGCCGAATCTGCTCAACGGCATTGTGGAATTGAATGTTGCCAGTCAAGCCCTCTTCTATGATAAGTCCAAGAAGCTACAGGCTATGGATGTGAATTTGAAACTCATACCCTACTATGCGTGGAACCATCGGGGCGTGGGCAAGATGCTCGTCTGGCTTCCAGAGAACGCAAACAACGTCAAACCTCAACAAGGTGTTGAATAATGCATAATCTCTTGCGATAATATTCAAAATCAAAACAT
>CAVAIX010000035.1:0-15812 GCA_963588695.1 Bacteroidaceae bacterium
GGCAATGCGCGGCTGTGTCCTCGTTCCTTCCGTGTGTGTCTCGTGTCGTTCCATCTTGTTTCCTCTCATTCAAATAGATCATCGCCCTTTACCTCTCTACCAATCTTCCGCGCATACATATTGTTATACAGTCCATGAGGAGTGATAAAAGTCGGGATAAGTGTTTTTGTGGTCTTCGTCACTTTCTTGAATACTTTTAGACGATGAGCAAGATGATTGTCGTATGCTTTGTCAATCTCATATTCGCCTTCGCAGTATTTCATCTCGCAGATGGAGATGGACTTGTCAGAACGGTCTATCAACAAGTCAATTTGTGTGCCATGTTTCAAATCATCATCGGCATTTTGGTCTTCCATAACCTTTGTGGATGGACGATATGACCATGAGCAAGGAGTATTGATACTGCCGTCAATACCCAGTGCCTTCACAATCTGATTGATGTGGTGTAGGCAGACAATCTCGAAGGCATGTCCACACCAAGAATCGTATGCTGCCGTAGTTTGCATCTTAATCCAGTAATTGTTTAGAAAAGCGCCCTTGTTATACATAAACTTAAAGTAAAACAGACAGAAAGGATCTGCCAACTGATACATCACATCTTTCTTTGACTTTCCGAATGGACTGTAGCTTCGGATAAAGTCGCATTGCTCCAATTCCCGAAGCAATTGTGAAAACCTACCGTTGTTGGGAAGGCGTGTCGCATCTAAAAGTTCCATGCGAGTCAATCCCTTGCCCTTGTTCTTTAGGGCAGTAACTATCGTCAGGTGGTTGTCGGCTTTCTTAAAAAGAGACTTGAAGAGTCGTTCAAATTCTTCGGTGAGTCCTCCGCCACGAGTGAAACATAATTGTTGGATATTTTGCACCACACTCTTGTCTCTTTCAAAAAGTGAAAGGTAGTAGGCTACTCCGCCCACTGCCATGTAGCACTCGATAATCTCTGGGCGCTCATAATTAAATCCTTGCGAATGGAAATAGAGTTCCACTTCGTGGAGATTGAAAGGGGACAGGAGAATATTGTGGGTTACACGGTTATGCAGTCCTCCACGAGCATTGATGACTTGATCAAGCATCCATGTTGTAGCACTTCCACAAACAATAAGTTTGATGTCATCGCGATAGAAAGCCCAGTCGTTCCAAAAATGTTCGAGTGCACTGATAAACTTGGAAGAATGCGTATCAAACCAGGGTAGCTCATCGAAGAATAGAATCTTGATACGTTCTTGTCTTTCCTCCAGTGATTTTTGAAAAAGATGGAAAGCTTCCGTCCAGTTCTGAGGATGAACATCCACGCCCAACTGATCATCGAGTGCAAAGGTGAAGTTGGCGAGTTGCTCCTTGGTCGAGACATTATCCTTGCCTGTAATACGAAAGGTGAACTGTCCATCAAACAGTTCTTTGACGAGAAAAGTCTTGCCAACACGTCGCCTGCCATAGATGGCAATGAATTCAGACTTGGAGCTTGACATATAGTTCTCCAACCTCTTAATCTCTTGCTCTCTGCCTACGATATTTGCCTTCATGATTGTCTTTATTTGTAAAAATCTGTCGCAAAGTTATAAAAAAAATGCGATTACGACAACTTTACGAGAAGAAAAGTGTCGCAATCTCGTATTTTTTTTGAGATTACGACAACTTCTACTTCATCTTCCAGCCGTTTGCAAGAATTTCCTCCCATTTTGGACTATTTTCTACGTCCGAGGTGGAAGTTTGTCGTACCTTTGCAGCGCTAATCAGAAAAACAAACTATGAAGAAAAACAAAACGCTAATGACGGTGTTGACGGGACTGGGCTCGTTTCTCGTGTCCGCTGTGTCGGCACAGAACCTGTCTGGCGGCTACTCCTACCAGCCGTTTCAGGACAAACAGACCATGCAGGTCGTAAATCGCTTATATAATAAGATGAGTTGGGAGGAGCGTATCGCCCAGCTATACGGTGTGACACCGGGGCGGTTGACGGACAAGAACGGCAAGTTGTCTCCCGAGAAATGTAAGGCGACCATCCCCAACGGCATCGGCCACGTCTGCCAGTTTGCCTGTGCCTTAGACAACGACCCGGACAAGCTCCGCGACTTTGTGGCCGACCTCCAGGCATGGCTGAAGGCTAACACCCGTTCGGGGATTCCGGCCATCTGCCACGAGGAGGCCATCGAGGGCTTTGCTGCCAAGGGAGCAACGGTGTTCCCGCAACAGATCGGTATGGCGTGCAGCTGGGACGTGCCCTTGATGGAGGAGAAGTCGCGGCAGACGCGCATACAGATGCGTAAGATTGGTTCTACGATGGCTCTGTCGCCCATGGTTGACGTGATTCGTACAGCCACCTTCAACCGTCTGGAAGAGGGTTATGGCGAGGACGGATACCTCTCTGGCTGTATGGGCGTGGGCTTTGTGCGCGGCTTGCAGGGACAGGATATGTCCAAGGGAGTGGCTGCGTGCAGCAAACATTTCTTAGGCTACGGAGGCGGCTCTGAGTTGAGTGACAAGGAACTGACTGAGGAAATCCTCTTCCCCCACGAGGCCATCAGTAGGATGGCCAATCACAAGTGTGTGATGACGGGCTACCATGGTTTTGAGAATATCCTTGTGGTGGCCAGTCCTAAGATCATCGGTGACTATCTCCGCAACCGTACAGCATTCGATGGCATCACGGTCAGCGACTACGGAGCCATCGGGCGTGTCTACCGCCAGGGCGACGACCACGAGAAGGACTTGATGAGCGGTGTGATGGCGATGAATGCCGGCACAGACTTGGAGTTCAGCAACGGTCGATGCTATCCGCTGTTGATGGAGGCGATGAAGAAAGGACTCGTCAAGGAGAAAAGGGTGGAGGAGGCCGTGAAGCGTGCCTTGACGCTCAAGGTGAAGTTAGGCATGATAGGCGACGATGCCAAGCTCTACGAGACGGGTCACTTGACGCTCGATGATGCGGAGTCGCGCCAGGTGGCTTACCGCTCGGCCAGCGAGTCGATGGTGCTCTTGAAGAACAACCTGCTGCTGCCGTTGCCCGAAGGCATCAACATCGCCGTGGTGGGTCCCAATGCCAATTCGTTCTGGAGCTTGGTGGGCGACTACGCCTACCCCTCCATGATGGCCTTCTGGCACGGCAAGAAACAGGACGGCAAGAACCCCAAGATGGTGACCTTGTTAGACGGCATGATGAACAACAAACCAGCCTCCACGACGGTTAGCTATCAGCGCGGCTGCGACTGGGCATTGCCAGGCGAGGGAACGATTAAATCGTCGGGCGACGTAGACCCGCGCACATCCCGTCTGACGGCCATGATGGTGGAGTCGGTAGACAGCACCAACTGGGATGCAGCCGTTGCCTTGGCCAAGAAGAGTGATGTCATCGTGGCTGCCATGGGTGAGAACCCAGCCCTCTGCGGTGAGGCACGTCAGCGTCCAGGCATCAAGTTGCCGGGCGACCAGGAACGCTTCGTCAAGGCACTCATCGCCACGGGAAAACCTGTCATCCTGATTATGTTTGGTGGGCGTCCGATGATTATCAACGACATCGCCACAGGCTGTGCCGCCATTATGCACGCCTGGTATCCAGGTGAGGAGGGCGGAAACGCCATTGCCGACATCCTGTACGGCAAGGTCAGCCCGTCGGCCAAATTGTCCATCAGCATCCCGACCGTAGAGACCGAAAAGCCCATCTGCTACAACTACGGCTCGTCGCAAGACTCCATGGTGGCCTATCCCTTCGGCTTTGGTCTGTCGTACACCAAGTACAAGTACGACGCAATGCGCATAGCAACACCTGTCCTTTCCACCAAGGATGAGGCCGTGGTGTTCTCCTTCGACGTGCAGAACACTGGCCAGCGTGAGGGAACGGAAATCGCACAGATCTACCTCTCTCCCGTGGACAACCCCAACTTGAAACCCATCCAGTTGAAGGGCTTCAGTCGCGTGACCCTCCAGCCTGGCGAGACCAAGACCGTGCAGGGCAAGATCTTCTTAGACCAGTTGGCCTACTATGCCAACAAGGTCTGGAACATCACGCCAGGAAAATATCAACTGAAAGTGGGAGCCGCCTCCAACGACATCCGCCTGCTTGGGGAGTTTGAAGTGAAGGGCAAAATCGTTTCCAAGAAATACAGAACAAACTTATTGTCAGAAATCAATTAACTCACTACCGTTCCCGTGATAGCGGGACAAACTAAAACCAATTAATAACCTATGAAACAGCAATTCAAAAGAGCCTCAATGGCTTTGCTCAGCCTGATGGTCTGCTTCGCGGCCTTTGCCCAGAAGACGGTCACAGGTACAGTGAAAGATGCCAACGGCGAGCCTATGATTGGCGTAAGCGTCATCGTGGCTGGTACTGGCAATGGTACTGTGACGGATTTGGAAGGTCATTTCACCGTCACTCGAGTGCCCGACAACGGCACACTTAAGTTTTCTTATGTTGGCTACCTGGAGGAGAAGATCTCCGTAGCTGGCAAAACCTCGCTCTCCATCGTCATGAAGGAAGACAATGCCGCCCTCGACGAGGTGGTGGTCATCGGTTATCAGACGGTGAAACGGCGCGACCTGACCGGTTCTGTGGCTTCGGTAGGCAGTAAACAGTTGACCTCCGCTCCCGTTTCCGACATCGCACAGGCCATGCAGGGAAAACTGCCTGGCGTGAACATCATTGCCCAGGACGGCCGTCCCGATGCCAGCATCAGCATCCGCGTGCGCGGTGGCGGTTCCATCTCGCAGAGCAACGACCCGCTGATCCTGGTAGATGGTGTACCTGGCACGCTGAGTGACATTCCAGCCGACATGGTGGAGAGTGTAGATGTGCTGAAGGATGCGTCCTCAACCGCTATCTATGGTGCGCGCGGTGCAAACGGTGTTATCCTCGTCACCACCAAACGGGCCAAAGACGGACGCGCCACCGTGACCTACAACGCCTATGCCAAATGGAACACCCCCACCAAATATCTGGATGCACTCAGTCCCTATGAGTACCTTAAATATATGTGGGCAAACTCCTTAGCTCAGGGATCATACTACTCTGATGCCGTGGAGAATCTGTTCGGACTGAAGGACGGCGGCATTGAGAACTACCGCAACGTGGATGCCTACGACGTTCAGAGGGAAGTGTACGGCAGTTCGTTCTCCCACAACCACGACCTGTCGCTCTCCGGTGGCACGGACAAGACCCACTACTACCTGTCCGTGAACTACAACGACGAGAACGGTATGAAGAAGGTGAACTCCTTCCGCCGTCGTGCTAACGTGTCGATGAAACTTGACCAGAAACTCAACAAGAACGTGAATGTGGGTGTGGACGTGCGTTATACCGACATTACGTCGATGAGCAGTGAGGGAACCACCAGCGGATCGGGTTCGGTGCTGTCTTCTGCTTATCGCTTCCGCCCCATCTCTACTGCAGACATCGAGAAATATGGTAATACCGACGCCTTCCGCGAGGGAGCCGTCGAAGCCTATGGCAAGACCTGGCTTTGGGATACGTACAACCCCTATGAGATGACAAAGGACTACGAACCACTGAAGCAGCGCCAACACCTGCGTGGTACGGCCTCGCTGAACTGGCAGATTGTGAAGGGTTTGGCCTATCACACGGAGATGACCCTTTCTCGCACTTGGCAGCAGAACAAGACGTGGAGCGGTGCCGTCTACAACAAGTATATGGACGATACCACGGGCGAGAAACTCTATGCCGGTGCAGTACAGCTCTACAAGAGCGACAGTTGGAGCACCCGCTGGACGAACACCCTGAACTACGAACTGGAGTTCGGGAAAATCCATCGTCTGAACATCCTCGCTGGCCATGAGGTCACCAATTCCGGAGGCACCAATGTCAATATCAGTACGGACTATTTCCCCGTGAATTACACCAAGGAGAACGCCTTCGCCATGATCAACCAGTACGACAAGACGAAGAGCAACATCAGTAACCCGTTCTCGTCGGGTGTAAGTACGCCCAGCCACATTCTCTCCTACTTCGGACGGTTGAACTACACGCTCATGGATCGCTACCTCTTCACATTCACGATGCGTGCGGACGGCAGCTCTAAGTTCGCACCCAACCACCGCTGGGGCTATTTCCCCGCTGCTGCTGCAGCTTGGCGCATCAATGAAGAAGCCTTCATGCAGGGCACACGAAACTGGCTCTCGAACCTGAAGCTCCGTCTGAGCTACGGTTCGGTGGGTAACGATGACATCAGCTCCAGCCTCTGGTCGCAGACCTGGACTTCCGAGAACGATAGTCGCTGGCAGTACTCGCTGAACAACGTGGCACAGGGTTCCTATGACCTCGCCTCCAGCACGATGGCCAACCCCGACCTGACTTGGGAAACCACCATTACGCGAAACATCGGATTGGACTGGGGCATCTTCGGCAATCGCATCAACGGTACTATCGACTACTACTGGAACACTACCAAAGACCTGTTGATGCTCACCACGCTGCCTGACATCACTGGCTTCACCGCCACGTACGACAACATCGGACAGACCAGCAATCGTGGTTTGGAATTCTCGGTGAACGCTGCCGTCATCCAGTCCAAGGACTTCAACCTGAACATCGGTGCCAACATCAACTTCAACAAGAACAAGGTGGACGAGTTGGCTCCTGGCGTGAACGGTCTCTATGGTACGCAGTGGAGAAGTATGGGCAGCCCGGGTAACGACATGATACTGATGGAAGGAAAACCCGTGGGCTTGGTACGCGGTCTTATCTATGACGGCATCTACTCCACTGACGATTTTACCTATGATGCAGACACAAAGATTTACACCTTGAAACCCGGTGTGGCCGATGTGAATACCACCATCACGGGTGTGGTGCACGGTGTGGAGTCCAACGTTCCATCTGGACAGAACGCACACCCCGGCATGGCCAAATTCAAGGATGTCAATGGTGATGGTGTGGCAGATGAGAACGACTATGTAATCATTGGCGACATGAACCCGACGCACACTGGTGGTTTCAACATCACAGGCAACTACAAGTCATTCGACTTCGGACTGTATTTCAACTGGAGCTATGGCAACGACATCTATAACGTGAACAAAATGGCCACGATGATGGGTTATAAGGAGGACGGCGTGTTCAGTAACAAGCTCGCCTTTATGGCCGACTGCTATAAGATCTATAAGTTGGAAGGCGGAAATATGGTGCGCGTCTATGACCCCGCTGGATTGAACGAACTGAACGCCAGTGCCAAGTATCCGCTGTTCTACAACGAGGTGGGCAGCGTGTCTACGCTGGGCATCGAGGATGGTTCTTACCTGCGCCTGAACACGCTGACCGTGGGCTACACCCTGCCGAAGAACCTGACCAGCAAGGTGGGCATTTCCAACGCCCGCATCTACGGCACCATCTATAACGTGTTTACCCTCACTGGTTACGACGGACTCGACCCAGAGGTGAACACGCAGTCGAAGATGAATAGTTCCAGCTATCCTACACCAGGCGTAGACTGGGGTACTTATCCTCACGCACGCTCGTTCGTATTGGGTGTCAATATTAGCTTCTGATAACAAAAATGAGCCATCGAAAGAAACAATCTATCAATACAAAATGATTATGAAAAGCTTCAAATATATAACGCTGGCCGCCAGTCTCTGTCTGACGATGACGGGTTGCAGCGACTATCTGGACGTGGAAACACCGGCCAACACCGACGACAATTTCGTCACGTCCACCGTACAGGAAACGTGGAAAGCCCTGTCGTGGGCTTATGCCGACTATATCCAGAAAGCAGCCGGTGGCGGCAACTACAACTGGAATGATCCTTGCTCCGATGCGGAATACTATCCAGAATACAATTCCAACAATGCGCGCATTGGCTATCTTCGCCCACAGGAGTGCGGCGTCAAC
The DNA here is from genome assembly GCA_963588695.1 of Bacteroidaceae bacterium. Classification (GTDB taxonomy): domain Bacteria; phylum Bacteroidota; class Bacteroidia; order Bacteroidales; family Bacteroidaceae; genus Prevotella. Next base: position 7,837 of record CAVAIX010000035.1, read on the forward strand.
GACCGATCGACACAGTACACCGGTCTCTTCCAGGAACTGGCTCGCGCTAAGCGCGTTGCAGGCATCATCGAGGGAAAGAGCGAATACCAAAGTGCCAAGGCCGCAGGAACGGTCAACGACTGGACACAACTCCACGGAGAAGCCATGACCTTCTACTCTTGGTGCTATTTCGAACTGGTGCGCCATTTCGGTGACATTCCCTTCGGTCTTGAGAACACCGTGGTCAATGCCAACGAAGGCTATACGCTTACTTCTCGCTACGACATTCTTGACAATATCATTGCCATCTTAAAAGAGGTGGAGGGCGAGATGTATGATTTAGGACAAGGCGGCATCACCGCAGAGCGGATGTCGCGCACCTTTGCCAACATGCTCATCGGAGAGGCAGCACTCAATGCTGCAGGATTCCAAACCCTGCGTACCGATGTAGATGGACTGTACGGTGACCTGACCTTCAATGTGAAGTATGAGGACAGCAAGGTCAAGGCCAAGTACGCCCAGCGCACGGACTGCCAGAAATACTATCAGGAGGCGCAGACCTACCTGCGTCGGACGCTGAATGAGCGCAAGGGTTCTCTGTCGTTCCTCGTTTCGGACAGTCGTTCCTATGCCGACAACCCCTTCCAGTTGGGACTGCAGTATATTCACGATATGCAGGTGTCGCCCGAATCGGTTTTCGAGGCAGGCAACCGTCCTTCTGGTGGCAGTGAGCGTCCTTATTCGCAGGGGCGTCCTTCCAACGGAGGCAGCAAGAACGGTGCTCCATGTAAGGTGTTCGGTGGCGTGCGCATCATGCCCACCTTCTTCTACACGGGCTTTGAGGACGGCGACAAGCGTGCCGACGCCAGCATGGTTGTTACTGGTAGCGATGGAAAAGGTACCGAGCAACTCATCCACTTCAACTCCGGTTCGCGCCTGAACGGTGGTATCGCTGCCAACAAATGGGATGAGAACCGTGTGACCCCCACTCCCTACACCACAAATTTGCGCAGTACGGGTCTGAACTATCAGATGCGTCGTATGTCCAATGTCATGCTGATGCTGGCTGAAGCCGACGCTGCCCTTGGCGAGAGCACGGAATGTCTTTCCTTGCTCAACCAGATTCGCAGCAGAGCTGGTGTATCTGCCCTCAGCGGAATATCTGGCACGGAAGCCCTACAGGCTGCTGTCAGCGAAGAAGTAAAGCGCGAACTGGTGGGTGAAGGTGACGTGCGCTGGAATATGGTGCGTACAGGCACGTTTACCGAGCGCGCTAAGCAGGTGCGTCAGGACATGAAAACCATGATTGCCAGTCTGGAAGCCAACGGCTACTACACGTTCCCGAATGGCCGCACGATTTCTAACTACGTATGGACCAAACTTGTAGAAGCTCCTGCCACGGGTATGTTGACCTATGACCGTGTGGAGGGTGACCCAGCACAGGTGCCTGGTTGGCGCGGTGTCTTCGACTACAGTACCATTGCGTCTGTGGCCTCACTCGTGGTGGGCGACAAGCACAATTTGGCCATCAAGGGACTTTATGAGTACATCGCCCCCAACGGCCCGGAGGCTGCCGCACTGGAGGCAGACGGCTGGACGAGAGAGAACTGGGCCGTTGATATCATCACAGGCAAAGACCAGTTGTGGGACTACAACATCCTCTCGGGAATTACCCTGACCGATGTACCTCTCTATTACCATTCCTTACCAGCTACCACCATCAGCCAGTCAGCTGGCAAGGTGACCAACGGATACGGATTGCCACAACAGTAAGTAAATCACCATATAGAAAACAGACAGATTGTAAATTAGTTAATTAGGTTAGTGATTTTTAGTAAGCAACTACTTAGAAACTAATCTGGCAGGGGAGTGCGTGAGCATTCCTCTGTCTTTTCCTTTTGTGTGGTGTGTTCCGAGGGAGAGTAGCCCATGGCTTTCCTGAAGCATTTGCTGAAATAATGGGGGTCGGAGAAGCCGCAGGCGTATGCAGCGGAAGACACGTTGTAGCCGGATTCGAGCAACTGGACGGCTCGTTTGATGCGCAGGTCGTTGATGAGCGTAAGTGGGGTGCAGCCAAGGGCTTCCTTCGTCTTGGTGTAGAGCAGGGTCTTGCTCATACCCATGTGTTCGGCAATGTCGCTCACCTGTAGCTCGGAGCGGTCGATATGCTTGTTCATGTAGTCCATGAGCCTGTCCGTAAACTCACGCTGGCGGTCTATGATTTTGTCGGCTACGTCCGTATGCAGGTCCTTTAGTGTGGCCTTGCTGCCCATCAACTCGTGGATTCTCGATGCGATCTTCTCCATCTTCTCGTTGGCGGCCAACTGTACTTCCTCGATCTCTGCGCGTAACTGGTAGATGTATTTGGCAATCAAGAAGGCAATAGCTCCAAAGAGAATTAGTAGGAGGGCATACAGCACCTTGGCAAAGATGGTCTCATGGAATGTGGGCTGGACGATGATGGACAGCGTCCGAACGGTGCTGTTCCACAGACCGTCTCCATTGGTGGAGACAATCTGGAGCGTGTATTTCCCTGGAGGGATGTTGGCCAGGTTGAGCGATGGGGTGTTGATGGTTTTCCACGTGTTGTCGAGTCCCTCCACCTTATATTTATAGAGGATGGGCGTGCTTCGGTTGAAGTCAAGGGTAGAGAAATTGATGACCATATTTCGCTCGTCCTTGTTTAAGGTAAGGGACGGATTGGTGTTGAAGTCCTGTTGCCGTTCCTTTCCCTCCACGACAATGCGATTGAGTACAACGTTGGGGGAGAACGAACTCTTCTTTAATTTGTCGGGCGTAAAGGTCAACAGACCATGGGTCGTGCCTATCAGCATCTGTCCATTGACGCAGATGGGTTGTGCTTCAGAGAAAATGAATCCATCGCCAAAGTCGCGTATGGAGAAATTGTCTGCTGGCTGTCCTTGATGATACCGTGCAATGGCCATCTCGCTGACTGCCCAGAGGTCACCTTTGTCGTCGAATGCAGCTGTGAGGCAGGCATCAGAGGTCAGACCTTCGGACGACGAGAGGTGTTGGAAGTGCAGGTCATTGGTCAGCAGATGGCTGCTTGTGATGCGGTTGAGTCCTCCACCGAAGGTGGCGAGCCACAGCTCTCCTCCACCATGGCTGACAATCTGCATCACGTCATTGCCGACGATGGAATGAGTCTCGGGCTTCTGCTGGTTGTGGTGGAACACGGGTGCTCCTTCTCGGGTGGAGAAGGTCACCAGGCCGTTGGTGGTGCCGACCAGCATCACACCGCTCTTCAAGGCGTAGAGACACCGCACGTGGTTACACTCCTTCGGATAGCCTTCGAATGCCGTTCTATTGTTGATAAAATGGACGCGACCTTGTCGGTCTGTCACTACTTTGTTGAGTCCGCCGCCGAAGGTGCCGACCCACAACTGATGCTGCGCGTCTTCGGTGATGGCATAGACAGCGGGGTAGTTGAGACCCTGCTTTCCCTCCGTGACGGGGTAATGGGTGACAGTGTATTTGCTGCCGTTTGGAGAGAGCAGGAATAGCCCGTCTTCCTTGGCGCCCAGCCAGATGTTTGCCTTCGTGTCCTCGTAGATGCAGTACACATGACTTCCGAAGGGTATTCGATGCTCGGAACGCGTACCGTCGGGGGCGAGATAGTGGGTCTTTCCATTGCGGATGATGCGAACGAAGCCGTTTTTATCGGCTATCCATGTTCCGTCCTTACTGTCGTGGAACAAGGCTCGGACAAACTCCTCTTTCTGGGTGCTGTCCACCTGTTTCGGCGCGATGATTTTCCGGATAGGACAGAGTACGGTCACGCCAGGATAACTGGCCAGCCAGATGTTGCCCTGACGGTCTACACATATATTCTTGGCCGTCTGACTGTTCCATTCGGGCAAAGGGCGACATTCAAAGGGGGAATCATAGACGTAGACCCCATGGTCGGTACTGACCAAAAGGCTGTTGTCTTGGTATCTGCACAGGCTGTACACCTTATTTGCACTGAGGGCTTTCTTGATGAGTCCCCGTTCATTGGTGTGCCGGTTGCGGTAGAAAATGTTGCCGTGGCTGTCTGCATAATAGACGAAGTCGCGTGTGCTCGTCTTGTAGATGGCTCCCGCCTCTGTTCCCAGTATCAGTTTCTTCTTGCTGAGCACCCTTGTAGGTGCGTCGTCCGAGACCTCGTAGGTCGTTCCGTCAATGGCCAGGAGTAGGCTTCGGCCGTTGGCTTGCGGGCGGATTTGTCGGATGGGAAGCAAACGCTCGTTGGGGCAGACAGATTCAAACTGAAGTGTGTTTCGCCGGAACAGGTACACCTTACTGTTGACAATGCACCAAATGTCGCTGTTGGAGTTTTCCACAATCCAACTGATCCTGTTGCTGGGCAGCATGATACCCTGTCCCGTGGGTGTGGACTTGTAGAGGGCGAAGCCGTCCCCGTCGTAGCGAGTGAGACCATCCCATGTGGCCATCCATATATAGCCTAACCGATCCTGGATGATGCAGTTGACGGTATTCTCGCACAGGCCGTTGCTTTGGTTGAAGCGTTTTTCGTAGAAGACAGAGGTGTCTTGAAGGGCTTGGCCACACAGTGTGTTAGTGAGGAAAAGGCTGAGCAATAGCCATCGTATATGAGTCTGTTTCATCATGCAAGTGGGTTAGTTCGGGGTGCAAAGTAACTGCTTTTTCTTCATTCTGCAAAATTTTCGTCTTGTTTTGAGCGATTTTCCTCCTGTTTCGGAGTATTTTCCCCAATCAAAACAAAAAAATGTCGTATCTTTGCAGCACTTAAACGACAAAATACAAAACAAATCATGAGAAGAAGACTATTATTGACCGTCTGTGCCATTTTAGCGATGTCGCCGTTGGCTGCAGACAATCTGGAACTGTGGTACAACGCTCCAGCCAACAACTGGAACGATGCCTTGCCTTTGGGCAACGGACGCATCGGGGCAATGGTGTATGGAAACCCTAATCACGAAGTGTTCCAGCTCAACGAGGAGACCATCTCCAAGGGGTCTCCTTACGACAACTACAACGTCAAGATGAGGCAGAGCTTGGGGAAGATACGCGACTTGATTTTCTCTGGCAAGAACGCTGAGGCCGAGGAACTGGCCAAAACCGATATGATGTCGGAAAGGGACTACGGGCGCGGTGCGGCCTACCAGCCAGCTGGCAACCTGCACCTGGACTTTGCAGGGAAACGCAAGGTGACTCACTTCCGCCGCAGTCTGGATCTTTCCAATGCACTCTCCACGGTGACCTACATGGTGGGTAATGTGGAATATAAAGAGGAGGCTTTCACGTCGCTTACCGACCAACTCCTCATCGTCCGCTATACCGCCAGCAAGAAAGGCCAGTTGTCTTTCAAGGCCTCCCTTTCCTATCCCTCGGAAGTGCCTACCGTGCAGGAGGTGAAGGACGGCAACACGCTGACGCTGAGTGGGACGAGTCAGGATGTGGCCGCCAAGGTGCTGGGTAAGGTGAACTTCCTGGTCAACGCCAAGGTGGTGAACCGAGGTGGCAAGCTGACACAGACGGGCAATGCCCTGCAGGTCAAGGGTGCCGACGAGGTGGTGATCTATCTGGCCATGGCGACTAATTTCAAGAACTACCGAGACATCTCGGCCAATCCTGCCGAGCGCATTGCTGCCTACATGAAAAACGTGCGAGCCTACGACGAAGCCAAGCAGGCACACGTGGCCAAGTATCTGGAGCAGTTCGACCGCGTCAGTCTGAATCTGGGTGAGAATAAATATGCCGACCTGCCCACCGACGAGCGTTTGAAGAAATTCAAGGACAGCGACGACCGGCAGTTCGTGGAACTCTATTTCCAGTTTGGCCGATACTTGCTGATCTCCAGTTCTCAGCCAGGCACACAGCCCACCAACCTGCAAGGCATTTGGAACGATAAGTTGAACCCAGCTTGGCTGTGCCGCTATACCGTCAATATCAATACCGAGATGAACTACTGGCCGTGCGACATCGTCAACCTGTCAGAAACGGAGGAACCGTTTGTTCGCATGGTGGGCGAACTGGTCGAGAAGGGAAAAAAGACCGCACGGGAGATGTACGGTTGCCGTGGCTGGGTGCTACACCACAACACGGATCTGTGGCGCATGACGGGAGCCGTGGACTATCCCTACAGTGGTGGCTGGCCTATGTCGAACGCTTGGTTCTGTCAAGCCCTGTGGGGACACTATCTCTACAATGGCGACATCCGTTATCTGCAGAAGGTCTATCCTTATATGAAGAGTGCGGCGGAGTTCTTTGTTGATTTCCTTGTCACCGACCCGAGAAATGGTTATAAGGTGGTGGCACCTTCCGTGTCACCGGAGAACAAACCACAGGGCAGAAAGGCTAATTTCAATGCTGGCATTGCCATGGACAACCAACTCGTGACCTACCTGTTCACCACAACAGCGAAGGCTTCTGAGGTGTTGGGTAGAGACAAGGCTTTTGCTGATACATTGCTGGACCTACGCGCACAGCTCATGCCCATACGCATTGGACAATATGGACAGATACAGGAGTGGGCGGAGGACTGGGACAACCCCCGCGACCATCACCGCCACATCTCCCACCTCTGGGGCTTTTATCCTGGCACGCTCATCTCTCCATACCGCACACCCGAGGCTTTCGAGGCCGTCAAGACCTCGCTCATGCAGCGCGGCGATCCCTCTACGGGCTGGAGCATGGGATGGAAGGTGTGCCAGTGGGCGCGTACCTTGGACGGTGACCATGCCTATAAGCTCATCAAGAACCAGCTGACATACGTGCCCGACACCATCATGAAAGGGCAGGGTGGCGGCACCTATCCCAATTTCTTCGACGCACATCCACCGTTCCAGATTGACGGTAACTTCGGTTGTACGGCAGGCATTGCCGAGATGATGGTGCAGAGCCACGACGGCTTCGTCAATCTGTTGCCAGCCATTCCTGCCGACTGGAAGGACGGAGAGGTGAAGGGACTGCGCTGCATCGGCGGCTTCGTCATTGAGAAGATGGTGTGGAAAAACCACCAGCTGGTGTCTGCCCGGATACGCTCCACGCTGGGCGGCAACCTCCGTCTCCATGCCGCGGCCTCCATCCAGTGTACGACGCGTCCGCTGACTATGGCGAAGGGCGAGAACCCCAACCCCCTGTTCTACGTCTACTCTATGCAGTCCGCTCGCAAGCAAGACCGCTCAACGGACTATGTGAGTCTGCCGTCCTATCAGGTGGAGGAAAGACCTAACTTAGCCCTGTATGACGTGGAGACCCGTCCGGGTGAGGTGATAGAGATTGTCAACGGGGTCACTTCCCTCTCGCGATAATCAACGTGACACCGGCCAGAATGGCCAAAATACCGACAGCCAGCTGCGCGGAGAAGTGCTCGCCGAAGATGCACACTCCGATGCAGACGGCTGTCACTGGTTCTAAGGCCCCCATGATGGCGGCAGGCGTGCTGCCGATGAGGGTGATGGAGATGGTCATGAAGAACAGCGACAGCACCGTGGGCACGAGGGCTAACTGTAGCGCGCAGAGCCACTGCTTCGGCGTGTGGAGCAGCTGAAGCGATTCGCCCGACACGGCGGCCACAACCAGTACGGCCATGAGACCACACACCAGTACCCAGAAGGTGAACTTGATGCTGGACATACCCGTGTTCTCCCAGCGGTTCACCGAGATGATGTACATGGCGTAGAGCAACGACGACACCATGACGAGGGCAAAGCCTGCCGTACTGAGGTTCTCATTGCCGTCGCCCCGATAGAGCAAACCTACGCCAGAGACGGCCAACAGAATGGCAATGGCGGTGGCCCAGGTCAGTTTCTCATGGTAAAACACGGTCATCAGCACGGCTGTCATGATGGGGTAGACGAAGAGTAGGGTGCTGGCGATGCCAGCTGCCATGTAGCGGAAACTGACGTAGAGTGCCGCCGAGGAGAGAGAGAACATACTGCCCAGCGCAGCCAGACGGATGAGGTGCCCCCACTTCACGCCGAAGTGCTCCTTACGGTAGACCATGACAC
>CAVAIX010000036.1:0-15552 GCA_963588695.1 Bacteroidaceae bacterium
CAAAAAGATAGCGCTTGCCGTCCTCGCCTACCACATGACCTGGGTCGATGCCTGTCACGTCGAGCTTGATAGGTTTGCTCCATGGGCCACGGATGTTGTCGGCATAGATGACCCAGTTAACGCCCTCGGCAGGATAATACAGATAATATCTGTCTTGGTATTTCACCAGGTCGGGGGCCATCGCCGACCCTTCGTATTCCGGAAGTGCACGACAGATAGGCTCCCAGTTCACCAAGTCGGTGGAGTGCCAGATGAGAAATCCTGGCTTGTAATAGAAGGGAGAGTGCGTCATGTAGTAATCCTTGCCATCGCGCAGGATAGTAGGGTCGGGGTAGTCGCCCGGCATGATGGCCTGTGGAAACGACTGTGCTGATACCACTATGGGCATCAAGAGGGCTATCAACGGGAATAGCCACATCAAGAGAAGGGTTCTTTTCTTCATGTTTATAATCATTTTTAATCTTTCTATCACGTGGTTCACTACGATTTCTTGTACGAAGATACGAAAAAAAACACTTATTGAAAAGAGCTTTTTTATGTTTTTTCAAACAAAAACACTATCTTTGCACTGTCTTGAGTGCAGAACGAACTGCCTACAAGCTGAAAATATGAAATGAAACATCCGCGCAGACTCCTCTTCCACCTCGTGCTGTTCGTCAGTCTATCCGTGACTCACGCACAATATACCTTTCGACTCATTGATACCGTCAACGGACTGCCCGACAACGAGGTGAGAGCCTTCTTCACTCTTCCTGACGGGCGATGGGGTGTGCGCTCCACCACTGGACTATCGTTCTACGACGGCTGCGAGTTCCACACCTTCCCTTCAACAGGCGATGATGCCTACCGCATGAACTATGTCAGCTCACTGCCTCACGTCTATGTAGACACCCAGCAACGGGCATGGGTGAAAGAGCCAGGGCGGTTGCTGGTCTTTGACACCAAAACAGAAACCTACCTACACGATGTCAAGACGCTACTGTCCGCGCTGAGCATCAATGAGCCTATCCGCGATTTCTACATGGACGATGCCAAGGACTATTGGGTCGTCACGGTCAGCAATCATCTGCTGCTGTCGCACGATGGGAAGAGCACGCGCATAGATGCACCAGTTCATCATCTGCGGGACATCTGCAGAATCGGCAATCGGGCATGGCTGGTGTACGGTGACGGACGGCTACTTCTGTTGGACATCAAAGCCAACCAGGTGGTCGCCACACAGAACCTATGGCAGGGCAAGGTGCTGGAGCGCGACTTTGTACGCTTGGCCAAGGCTGGCAACCACCTATGGGTGATGTGGAATCATGGTGTGGCCTACTGCCGCCTGCCCAGCACCCAGTGGAAACAACTCTACACCGCCCCAAACCATACACTGGTGGCTCTTTGTAGCAATGCAGATGGAAAGGCGTTCATTGGTGTCCGCCACGGTGGACTACTGACGCTGGACAGCCAAGGCAACCATCAGCTACAGACCTCCTTTCCAACCATGGCAGGCAAGCGATTGGTGGACGATATTCAAACCGTGTCCACCGTCAACGGCACGCTGGTGTTGGGACTTTACGCCAAAGGGCTGTGCCTGTACAATGCCAATATGGAAACCTTCCCTTTCGTGCCATTCAGCAACTATCGCCTTACAGACATCGGCAGCTACCAGATGGCAGACGGCCCCGACGGGAAGTGTCTGATAGCCTGCGCTGACAAATTACGACTTCTCGATCCTGCCAACCGCTTGCTGACCGCATACACAGAACTGTCCAAGGACAAGGATTTCATCCGCAGTTTCCAAGACAGCCGAGGACGCGTGTGGGTAGGTACGTTCCGACAGGGCATCTATTTGGTGGACAACGGCAATACCACCCATTTCAAACAAGGCGAGGTGGCAACACAGGACGTAAACTACGACATCGTACGCTGCTTTGCCGAAGACCGCCAGCACCGCATCTGGGTGGGCTACCATGGAGGAATCGGACAGGTAGATGAACGGCTGCGGCGCATCGTGCCTGTCCGCCATCAGCTACTAAAGAACGTCAAGAACATCAATGTGATTGCCTGCGATCAGGAGCAGAACCTGTGGCTGGCAACTAACGACGGTCTGTTCCGCTATTCACCGTCCAGCAACAAGGTGTCATCGGCCAGCGACTTGGTCAAGGACAGCGAGTTGTCGAGGCAGCTGCAAGGCACCTGTCGTATGGTCTATGTAGACTCCCGTGGTCTTGTCTGGGTGGGCACGCTAAACGGTTTGTATATCATTGACTCACAGGATAAAAAAGCCCATTTCTACGGCAAGCCACAGGGTATGCCGAACGAGATGATACAGGGCATCATTGAGGACAAAATAGGGAACGTGTGGGTGACAACAGCCAACGGACTGTGCCGTTTCCGCTACCAAGATCGGCAGTTTTATATGACCGTATTCGACGCGCAGAACAAGTTAGGCGACTCCAAGTTCCTACCGATGGCACTGGCACACGGGACTGGCGGACAACTGCTGTTCGGATGTGCTGACGGTTTCTACGTGGTCGACCCGGTTGTACACGGAATCTCACCCTACAAAGGTCATCCTATACTGACGGCCCTAATGGTCAACAACCAACCTATCGTGGCTGGAAAGGAATACAACAACAGAATTTTGCTGCCAGCAGCACTGTCCGCCACCCGAAAGATTGTATTGAAATACAACGAGAACTTCATCTCCGTTCGCTTCTCTGGTTTGAACTTTGAAATGCCGCTCCACACCTATTATAAATATCGATTGAAAGGTGTGGATGAGCAGTGGATAGAGATCAGCCCGCAGGATGGTGTTGGCAGTGCCAACTACACCAATCTGCCGCCAGGCAAGTACGAGTTGGAGGTCTTTTCTGCTGGATTCGACAAGACGTGGAGCAAGCAGCCAGCCAAGTTACAGATTGTCATCGAACCACCGCTGTGGGCTACCTGGTGGGCAAAACTCGCCTATCTATTGCTGTTTGTGGCCATCATCGTGTTCGTTTTCCGCTGGAAGACGGAACAGAACCGCAGGCGGTTAGAGCACGAGAAACACCAGGAACTGGAGGAGATGAAGTACCGTTTCTTCACCAACATCAGCCACGAGTTCCGCACGCTGCTGACCCTCATCATCACTCCCGTTGGAAGCCTGCTGAGACGCGCCACCGATGACGAGACGCGCCAGCAACTCAACGGGGTAAACAAAAGTGCTGGCGACCTGTTGCAGCTGGTGAATCAGTTGCTCGATTTCCGCAAGATGGAGATGAATGGTGAACGGCTGAACCTGGCCAGCGGCAATCTGAATGAGTTCATCCAATACACCACGATGAAGTTCACACCACTGTCGGAGCAGAAGAACATCCAATTGTCATTCGAAGACCGTTCGAATGGTCTTTTCATGTACTTCGACCGCGACAAAGTGGGGAAAATCCTAACCAATCTCCTCTCCAATGCCTTTAAGTTCACGAAGACTGGTGGACAGGTGCGCGTTACGCTGGAGAAGCGTTTGACAAACAACCGCCGCTACGCCAGCATCGCGGTGGAAGACACGGGATGCGGTATCTCCCGTGAGGAACAAGGCCACGTGTTCGAGCGGTTCTACCGCGCGGAGTCAGAGCAAGGTTCACAGCAAGTGGGGTCTGGCATCGGACTGAACATGGTGCAGGAGTACGTCCAATTGCACGAGGGAGAGATTACACTGGAGAGCGAACTGGGACAAGGGTCGCGCTTCGTTGTAACCCTGCCTACCGACTTGAAGCCAGAGGCACTACCCGCGCTGGAAGAGACTGTCAACAAAGGCGAGGCTTCGGATGCCGCAGCGACCGCAGACACACCTGCAAAGAAGGAGAAAACAGTCCTCGTCGTGGAGGACAATGACGACTTCCGCCATTTCCTCGTGCGCGAGTTGGGGTGCATCTACCATAATGTGACCGAGGCTAAGGACGGCATTGAGGGAGCCTTGCTGGCTGAAAGTGAGAATCCCAACATCGTGGTGAGCGACGTGATGATGCCACGCATGAACGGCACGGACATGTGCCGACGCATCAAGGAGAACCTTGAAACCTCCCATATCCCCGTCATCCTACTCACGGCGTGGAGCACGGACGAGAGCCGAACGGAGGGTTACAAAGCTGGTGCAGATGCCTATATCGCCAAGCCGTTCGACATGGAGGTGTTGCTGGCGCGTATCAGTAACCTGTTAGAGAAGCAGGAGAAGCGACAACGAGACTTCTCTCACAGTCTCTCACTCGACCCGAAGACGGTGACCGACTCCACACCCGACGAGAAATTCCTAAACGAGATTATCGCCTGCATTGAGAAACATCTTGACGATTCAGAATACACCATCGACTCACTGGCCAATGACGTGGTAATGTCGCGCATGAGCCTCTACCGCAAGATGAAGGCACTGACGGGACAGACCCCAGCCGACTTCATCCGGACGGTGCGACTGAAAACGGCAGCCAAACTTCTGAAGGCTGGGCAATGCAACGTCTCGGAGGCCTGCTGGCGCACGGGGTTCGCCTCACCGCAGAACTTTTCCCACCATTTCAAGGAGATGTTTGGTGTGTTGCCGTCGCAATATACATGATTGGTACATTTCACACATATCGTTGGTACGTTTGATACATCTGTCCACACAGAATCCCACTACCTTTGCAACGGAAACCAAAAAAACTACCAACCGACATGAAACAGACAACGGACAACCAGCGGCAGATGATAGCCGACTGCTATACGACCTTCCACGCGGAACTCGTAAATTTCGCCACCGCCCGTCTAGGCAACCGACAGGAGAGCGAGGATATCGTACAGGACGTTTTCGTCAAGATGATGGCCTTCGAGGGAATAATCTGCGCTGCCACCATCAAGGCATTTGCCTACACCATCACCACCAATAAGATTAAGGATGTGCTTCGTCGCCGCATTTTCCGTCGACAGATGGAGGAGAGCCAGAGATATGAGGCGGAGCTTCAGCACAGCAATGTGGAGCGTTTGATAGAGTACCACGATACGCTTCGTATCGTCAACACGAGCCTGGAGGAGCTCTCTCCTTCTTGCAGCAAGGTGTATCGCATGAGCCTCTTCGACAACATGACAGTTGCCGAGATTGCAGAAGAGCTGCAGGTGTCAAAGCGCACCATAGAGTCCCAACTCTTCACCTCACGCAAACGGCTACGGGCGCTGCTAAAGGTGGCAATGTAAGTTTAAGTATCTTGTCCGCGCCGCCCGTATTATAAATAAAAAGAAGCGAATGATGATTAAGAGTTTTTTAGGCAGGAGGGGGATGACGCTCTCCTTATGGTTTATGGCGACCATGGCGGTCTGTGCACAGCAGATGGTGCAGTCGCCCAATGGCAAATACTGTTTCGTTTTCGAACAGCAGGGCGGAAGGATGGTCTACCGCCTCGACTACGACGGGCGGGCGGTGACACGCGGTGAACTCGGTGTGGACGTAGACAACGCGGTGACAGAGGCTGCCATGGGCATTCCAGCGGACACGGGACGGGTGTGGACGGAAGGCATGGTGTTGACCGCCACTGACCGCTGCTCCAGCGACGAGACGTGGAAGCCCGTCTATGGTGAGTATACACTGCTGCGCGACCACTATAACGGGTTGACCCTTCACTTCAAAAAGGGTGGGCGCGAAGGCAACGCTGACGACAACGGCTACGACAAACGGCAGCAGTATCTCTTCGACATCATCGTGAGAGCCTACGACGAGGGCGTGGCCGTGCGCTATCATTTCCCCGAGGCTACCAACGGACTTTTCCTAAACATCACGCGCGACCTGACCAGCTTCGAGTTCGCTCCAGACACCGAGGCCTGGCATTTCGCCTGGGCACAGGCTTCTCCCCAACAGGTCAAACTGCTGCAAAGCGAGAAGGCTTGGGAGAAGGAGAGCGACCGACCACTGACGCTCCGTCTGCCCAGTGGACTCTACGTGGCCGTGGGCGAAGCAGCACTCCACGACTTCTCGCGCGGAAAGCTACGACTGGAGGCGGACAACAAACTACGTATGTCGACATTCGACACGGCCTGCGTCATCACGCCCTACGATATGCCGTGGCGCGTCATCATGGCTGGCGAACGCTCCGTTGACCTCATCAACAACAAGCAGTTGTATCTCAACCTCAACGCCCCGTGTCAGATCGCCGACACGTCGTGGATCAAACCAGGCAAGGCGTTTCGCGTCTGTCGCTTGGACATGAAGACAGCCCTGGAAGCTGTGGACTTCTGCGTGGACAGAGGGTTGCAGTATATCGAACTGGACGCAGGCTGGTACGGCCCAGAGTGGAAGGTGTCCTCATCGGCACTACAGGTGGCCGACAACCGCGACATCAATATGCTGGAGCTGTGTCAGAAGGCGAAGGAGAAGGGCATTGGCGTGTGGCTCTACGTCAACCAACGCGCCCTGTCTCGCGAGCTGGAGCAGTTGCTGCCACTCTACGAGCAGTGGGGCGTCAGCGGCATCAAGTTCGGCTTCGTGCAGGTGGGCTCACAGCAGTGGACCACGTGGCTCCACGAGGCTGTCCGAAAGTGTGCCGCCCACCACATCATGGTGGACATCCACGACGAATACCGCCCCACGGGCTGGAGCCGCACCTACCCTAACCTCCTGACGCAGGAGGGTATCGGCGGCAACGAGGAAATGCCCGACGCACGCCACAACACCGTGCTGCCGTTCACGCGTTTCCTTTGCGGACCTGCCGACTACACACCGTGCTATTTCAACGCTCGGGTGAAGAACACCAAGGCGCACCAGCTGGCCATGCCCGTGGTCTACTATAGCCCCCTCACCTTCCTCTACTGGTACGACCTGCCAGATGTGTACAAGGGCGAGAAGGAACTGGACTTCTGGAAGATTTGTCCTACGGTGTGGGACGAGAGTCGGGCACTGGAGGGCGAGATTGGCGAGTATATCGTGCAGGCACGCCGCTCGGAAGACGAGTGGTTCGTAGGGGCTATGAACGGTCTGCTGGCACGCGACATTACCCTCAACACCGCAGACTTCCTGCCAAAAGGCCAGAAATACCGCGTGGAAATCTATAACGACGACCCAGCGCTACAGACGCGCACCAAGGTGGCCACCTCTACGATAACCATCAAAGGCGGCAAGGCCGTCAAACTCCACCTACTGCCATCGGGCGGTGCTGCCCTACACTTCGTGCCTGCAAAATAAACGGAAAAGAGGGATATCTCGGAAAAAATTCGTAATTTTGCAGCCGTAGGCCGCTTGCTTGACGGGACAACGGCGGTATCGGATTATGAAACAGAGACTTTACCTTTTCTTCTTGCTGTGGTGTTGCATCATCGGGATGCACGCGGAAACCAACGTCGATGCTGTCCATCTGCTGACGAAAGACGACGGACTGGCGGGGGAGTCGGTGTCGCGCATCGTCATGGACAACAGCGGTCGCGCAGTCATTGCAACGAACGACGGCATCAGCATCTACAACGGCAAGCGTTTTGCTACGTTTCGGATGCGACGCGACGCGAATATGCCCAATTATGTACATGATATCTGTGTGGACAACAGCGGCAACATCTATGCAGCAACGGCGCAAGGTGTCTTCGAGAAGCGGACAGGCCAAGACGCTTTCCAGCCCATCCTGCCGCAGTTCGGAAAAATGGAAGCACTGGCCACGCACAACGAGAAACTGTATTTGGGCAATGTCAATGGTTTCTACGTCTACGACGGAAAGCGAGTGAAGGAAATCGTAGTCCAATCGCTGGCGCGGGAATCGTTGGGCAGCAGCGTGAGGAGCATCAAGGTCGGACAGGACGGCAACATCTGGTTCTTGACGCGCTACGCTCTGAACTGCTACACACCCTCGTCTGGCCAGGTGCGCACGCACCGCTTGGTGGCAGAAATGCCCAAAAGGTCAGCCATGAGCCAGTTTGGTCTGTTGGGAGACAAGGCGTACATCGGCACTAAGAACAACGGGCTGTACGTCTACTCATTCAAGACGAAGAAGACACACAAAATTCCCTATATCAGCAACATTGTCTCCTCCGTCAACGTCACCTCGACGGGCGATGTCTGCGTGAGTACGGACGGCTCTGGTGCATTTCTGATAGACGGAGCAACGGAACAGTTGAAAGAGCAGTTTGACATGAAGGGCGACAAGCGTCACCGCACCCCCTGCGACGGGGTTTATTTCTACATGCGCGACACGCACGGGAAAGACTGGTTGGGCTTCTACCGTTTCGGCTTGTCACACTCTTTCCACAACGAGCACATCTTTGAGCCCTACCGTTTCGGCAGTTTCACGACAGAGGGACTCAACGTGCGCTCCTTCTACATCAACGGGGGCGTGAAGGTGATTGGCACCAACGACGGACTATACTACATCAACGAGACGCAACACATCGTGAAACACTTTCCGGCTGAAATGCTGGGTGGCGCACACATCATCACTAAGGTGCACTACCACCAAGGACTGTTTTATATTGCAACATACGACGGTGGACTGAGCATCTTCGACCCAGCAGCGTCCACCATCCGTCCTCTCCCCCATGCGCCGCAGGTATTGTCTAACACGACCGTCATTTCACTGGCCAGCCGCAACAACGGAGACCTGTGGATTGGCACAGCCGAAGGCATCTACGTCCTGGACGGAGAAGGGCACGTGAGCAAGAAAAACGGAGCCTTCGGTGGAACGGTCACGGGACTATATTTCGACCCAACAGGCAACGGGTGGGTCTGCTCGGAGAAGATGGCCTATTACGATGCTCGGAAGGACAACTTTGACAACACGGTATTTCCCGAAGGGTTCTTCAACGGGCAGAAAAGTCTGGAAGCCATTCCTGGCAAAGACGGGACGATTTACTTCTTTAAGCAAACCAATATCTTCCATACCACGCAGGACATGAAACGCTTCGGCAAACTGAAACTTCCACCAGAGCTGAGCGGCAAGAACTGCTACGCGTTTCTGGACGACCGGAAGAATGCCCTATGGTTTGCCACGGACAACGGATTGTTCTGTTCCGACTACGACCTGCAGAATCTCGTACACTTCGGTGCTGGCGAAGGGTTAGCGTGTCAGTTTGTGAACGTGGACGGTGTGCAGGTGGACCAGCAAGGCATCGTGTGGGTGGCGACCACGAATGGACTGATGCAGCTTCATCCGCAAACGCTCTACAAGTGGCTTCACCACGAACGGTTCGACCTGTCGCTGTACGACATTCGAGTGGGGAGCGACTGGCTGGACTTCACTGGAGAGGACCGTGTCAACGCAAACAAGAAAATCAGTATTCCGTGGAACATCGTGTCCGTCAAGTTGTCGCTCAAGGTGGTGCTCCAGAACTATTCCCACACCAAAGACCGGCTCTACCAGTATCGGCTGGACGACAACGCACCATGGACCACCTTCGCAGACGACGAGGAGATTGCCCTGAGCCACCTGTTCATAGGCAGCCACCGCCTGCAGCTTCGACTGGCTGGTGTACCTGGTTCGGAGAGCAGCACTGACATCCTCGTCTATCCGTCGTGGCTGGCCGTCTTCGAGTTGATTGTCTGTATCGTTGCCCTACTACTGCTGCTGTTCTGGCGCAGGTATCACAGGAACACACAGGTGCTGCTGGAAGAACGCAACGAGATAGAAGGGGCACTGATAGAGGTGGAAGAGGAACGGCAACAGGCCGAGCAGGCGGAGCTGCAACTCCAGAAATACGCCCGCGTGAAGGTGGACGAGGCTGAATTTGCCGAGATTGTGGACAGGATGAGCACGTATATTGAGAAACACCGCAGCTACACCGACCAGAACTTCAAAATGAGCGACCTGGCCGATGCACTGGGACTGTCTCCGAGCAAGCTCAGCCAGGTGTTCAGTCTGTACCTCAAGGAAAACTACTATGAGTTCATCAACAGATACCGGTTGGATGAGTTCAAGCGACTGATAAAAGCCGGGGAATACAAGCGGTTCACACTAACGGCTCTGAGTGAAAGGTGCGGTTTTAAGAAATCAAACTTCTTCAGCACCTTCCGCAGGGTGGAGGGAATGACGCCCATGGAATACTTGAAGAAGCTGAACGTGAAACTATGACGCTTCCAAAGCGCGTGTAAGACCGACACTATAAGTGTGTCAAAATTAGATGTATTCCGTGTAACTTAATGATTATAAGCCTTCTATTTCTTTTGGACTTCCCCCTATTTTATTTGGCGCACCGTCGCCGTCTTTTCCTTGTTTACACGGATGGTTTCCGCTAACTTTGCAGCGTCAATCGAGACAGTTGACACTAACAACCTAAAAATCATGACGGAACTAACCACCCAACACCAACGTGACTCTCAGCTCGTAGCATCGCTCTACAAGCGGTATGCTGACGACCTGCGGCGCTATCTGTGCAGCATGCTCCACAACAGGGAGGATGCGGAAGACCTGTTGCACGACCTCTTCATCAAGACCATGAACGTGGATCTCATCACGGAAGCATCCGCCCGCTCTCTGTTGTTCATCATGGCGAAACACACGGTGATTGACCTGCAACGACATCGTGGTTTTGTCCGTCAGTGGAAAGCGGATCTGTCGAAGACCATATCCTATATGGATCAGGACTCCGTGGCAAGGCGCGTAGAGTTTGCAGACCTGTTGACCTTTGAGCAGCACTGCCTGTCGCAGTTGCCCAGCAAGCGCGCCAGGATATACGAAATGTACCGACACGAAGAAATGACGGCAGATGAAATTGCCGTAGAACTCCACTTGAGCAAGCGAACCGTGGAGTGTCAGATCTACCTGTCGTCGAAGGAAATCAAGCATTATCTTAAACACATTATATAACAACTATCAATGAAGAAAGCTACAACACTATTCCTTGTGATGGCTCTGCTGGCTGTGGGGGCAAGTGCCCGACACTTCGTACATCCGGGCATTCTGCACACGAAAGAAGACCTCACGCGCATCCGTCTGTTGGTGGAGCAAAAAGTCAGTCCTTCCATAGGCTCGTTCCACATCCTGAAAGCCGACCGCAAAGCGCAAGTCGACTATCCCATGCAGGGACCTTTCCAGAACATTGCCCGTGCTGGGAAATACGGCTATACGAAAACGCCTTGCGAGGAGGATTTCAATGCTGCGTACTACAATGCCTTGATGTGGAACATCACAGGAGAGGCTGCGCACGCCGACAAGGCGATGGAAATCATCCGAGCCTACGCCAAGACGACAGTGAAGATCTACGGGCCAGACGACCCACTCTGTGCAGGACTCCAGGGTTTTATCTTTGTGAATGCCGCAGAACTGATGCGCTACACCTATCCTTCGGAGCAATATGCCAACGGCTGGCAAGCGGAAGACAGTCGGCAGGTGGAAACGCTCCTAAGAAACGTTTTCTGTCCTGTGCTGGACACGTTCGTCCACTCCAAGCCCTATGCCAACGGCAACTGGGGACAGAGTGTCTACAAAATGCTGATGGCGACGGGGGTGTTCTTGGATGACGACAACCTGTTCGAACAGGCATTGCAGCTGTTCGACCACGGCAACGACAACGGTGCACTCCCCCACTACATTGCAGAAACAGGACAGTTGCAGGAAAGTGGACGCGACCAGGCACACACGATGTTGGCCATCGGATGTCTGTCCGAAATGGCGGAGGTGGCCTGGAAGCAAGGCATTGACCTCTATGCTGCCTACGGCAACCGCATCATGAAGGGCATGGAGTATATCTCCAAGTACAACCTCGGCTACGACGTGCCGTTCAAGACTTGGACAGATAAGACTGGAAGGTACAACAACTGGACCACCCCAGGGGAAGGCTCTCGTGGAGCGTTTAGGTCGGTGTTTGAATTGACCTATAACCATTATGTATTTCGCTGCCACCAGCAGATGCCTTACACGGAGAAGGTGTTGGGACTAATCCGCCCGGAAGGACAAGGGTTCACGTGTGACAACCCTGGATTCGGCACCTTGCTATTTTATTTAGGCAAAGGCGAAGAAGCAGCGGTTGCAGGGAAAGTCAACGAACGTCCGATGCAGGCTTGGAAAGGCTGGGACACACCCACTCTAAGTTGGCGAGCAGGCCAAGACGGCTATGCGTTCCGTCGGCCTTCACTGTCCATGAGCAAGGCGGTGAATTACGATGCTGGGAAATATCCCTTGATTGCCGTAAAGGTGAGCAAGATGCCCAAGAAACACAACAGGAACTGGCTGCGCTTGTGCTATAGCGTGAACAGCGCACCAGAGTACTGGACGTTCAACGAACGCAATGCCAAACGAGTGGGAAAAGACATCTACGTCTTCGACACAACGGATGCCCTTTCCAACAACGCGACTCCTTTCTCCAAAGAGCGGCGAAACGTGACACTCATCCTGGACTTCGGTCAGACTGGGGACGAAGGTGTCGTCGTGGACTGGATCAAGTCTGCGTCACAACTTGAGACGATTGAATAAAAAATCAAACAAACTCATAAACATTACACTACCAATCTTATGCAAAGAAAATCATTTTTTCACACCCACGGCAGACTGTACGCCATCGCGGCAGTGTCTGCCTTGTCGACGGCAGCTTTCCCTTCCTATGCCGCCAGTGGCCTCTCGGTGCAGAACGTGCAGCAGACGGCGAAAGTGAAGGGGCAGGTGACGGACGTAAACGGCGAACCCATCATTGGCGCAACCGTGACTCTAAAGGGAACCAACCAGCGGACAGTGACTGACCTGGACGGTAAGTATGAACTGCCCAACGCGTCAAAGGGCGTAGTTATCGTTTCTTCTATAGGATACAAGACGGCGGAACAGGCCGTGGCTGCTGACAGATTCAACACCATCAAACTCGAAGAGACCAACGACCTGCTCAACGAGGTCGTGGTGGTAGGTTACGGTGCGGTCAAAAAGTCAGACTTGACCGGTGCTGTATCGTCTGTATCAACCAAAGAACTGGTAGCCACGGGGTTGGCTAGTGCTGCAGGAGCCATACAGGGTGCTGTGGCTGGTGTCAACATCCAGCGCTCGTCGGGCAAGCCGGGCAGTTCGTACAACATCCTCATCCGTGGCCTCAACACGGTCAATGGTTCTACCTCGCCACTGATAGTGATAGACGGCGTACCTGGAGCACAGCTGGAAAACATCAACCCAGACGACATTGAGAAGATTGACATTCTGAAGGACGCTTCCTCTACGGCCATCTATGGTTCACGCGCCACGAACGGTGTTGTCATCGTCACCACTAAGAAAGGGACGAATGGTGCGCCGCAGGTCAGCTACAGCGGCTCTGTCGGATTTAAGGACTACTGGTACAAACCGGACATGATGAACGGCGAACAATATGTGAGACTGGCTCGAGAGTATGGACGCGCCACCAAGGGCAAGGGGGAATATGTGGACGATAGTGCCATTTTCTCTTCCTCCGAGTTGAAGGCGATAGAGACAGGGAGCTACACGGACTGGTTTGACGAGATGACTTCTACGGGACTACTCACCAGCCATTCCCTCTCGGTTACAGGCGGCACAGACAAGGTGAAATATGCCACATCGGCTGGTTTCTACAATGAAGACGGCACGCTGGATCCTCAGTTCTACAGACGCTATAATGTGCGGGCGGCAGTGGACGTACTGCCCAACAAATACGTAAAGCTCGGCGCAAGCCTCTATGCCACACACACGGATCAAGAGACGGGCAACGAAGACGGACTGCAGACCATTCTCCGTCTCCGCCCCACCTACGGCAGATACAACTATGTGACGGGCGAGGAGGAACTCAAATACGGCAGCGGGCAATGGAATCCTTATGTGACTCAGAAGAATCAGTCCTGGAGATACAAGAAATACGACGTCTTGGCCAATGCATATTTGGAAATCGACCCTATCGAAAACCTGTCGCTGCGCACCACCTTCTCGCCCGACATTCAGTTTGTGGACTACGGCATGTGGGCAGACAAATATACCAAGCGCATGCAGGGCAGTACTAATATGGCCTGGAACCAAAAGACCACAACGACCAACTGGGTTTGGGACAACTTGGCCAACTATAAATTCGACCTTGGGAAAGACCATCATTTCGACGTGACGGGTGTGTTCTCCATGACAAAGTACGTGAGCGACAACCTGTACGGAACGGCGCGCACCTTCTCCTTCGACTCCCATTGGTACGCCCTGCAGAACGGTTCTGCCAATGTCTCGCTGTCTTCTGGCTACACCCAGACCTCGCTGATGTCTTGGCTCGGACGCTTGAACTACAACTACAAAGGGAAGTATCTTGCCACGGTCAGCTACCGTGAGGACGGCTCCTCCAAGTTGGCCGAAGGGAACAAATGGGGCGGCTTCTTTGCCGCAGCCCTCGCATGGCGCATTTCCGAAGAGGCGTTTATAAAACAAGTGGAGTGGGTAGACAACCTGAAACTGCGTGTCAGCATGGGACAGTCGGGCAACGATAACGTGTCGGCCTATCAGACCCAGGGACAAATCAGCGGAGCACAGTATTACACCTTCGGCACTACGGATGTGATTGGCAACGTCCCCAACAACCTCCGCAACATGGAGTTGGGTTGGGAGCGCACCACGGAATACAACTTCGGACTGGACTTCGCCTTCCTGCGCAGTCGAATCAGCGGTAGCATCGAACTCTATAACCGAGAGACGAACGACCTGATCATGAACAAGACCGTGCCCATAACCACGGGTTACAGCTCGGTGAAGGCGAATGTGGGTTCCGTTCGCAACCGCGGTTTTGAATTCACGCTGAATATGGTCAACATTGAAAACAAGAATTTCCGTTGGTCCACATCCGTGAACATTGCTCACAACAAGAACGAGATTACAGACTTACAGTATAAGGAAGACCTAAGCTCACGCGGCAAGTCGCTGGATGGAATGCAGGGAGACTATGCCAACCTCTGGATTATCGGACAGCCAGTAGACATCAACTACAACCTCATCACCATCGGTGTGTGGCAGACTGACGAAGCAGAGGAGGCCGCCAAATACGGCTGCAAGCCTGGACAGTACAAAGTGCTTGATCTGAACGGCGACGGAGCCATCAACGATGAAGACCGCGTCATTGACGGCAAGCGTACACCTTCGCTGACGGGCGGTATGACAAATAACTTCGTGTACAAGAATTTCGACCTCTCCATCGGTTCGGCCTTCCAAACGGGAGCCAGACTGAGAAATCAGTTCTTGGTTAGCTACTGTCTGGAAAACAACAACATGAACCTGAACAACCTGAACCGCAACTACTGGACACCAGAAAACCCCACCAACGAATGGGCACAGCCAGGCAATATGGGCGCATACCGCAGTAAGGCTGGCTCGTGGGGCAATCAGAAGTCGGAGGTTTCCCATACCATGTCGTCTTCCGATTTCTTCCGCATCACGCAGATGACACTGGGGTACACCTTCCCTAAGAAATGGTTGAATGGGACATTCCTGTCTCATGTACGGTGCTACGCTATGCTGCAGAACCCGTTCCTGTTGACAGCAGACTACGTGTACTATCCAGAGCAGTTGACACAAAACGTGTCTGGCACGGACTTCATGACGACCAACCTGATCTTCGGTGTCAATGTATCTTTCTGACAAAACCCAATTCAAACTACAAAAAAAATGAGAACAAAGAATATCATCATACAAGGAC
>CAVAIX010000037.1:0-15272 GCA_963588695.1 Bacteroidaceae bacterium
TGTCGTGGCTCTGTGCATCGTCCACGATGTACTTGTCCTTAGGCGAACGTCCGGTGTAAATACCAGTCATCACGTTCACTGCATTGAGTTCCGTGTTCTGACCTTTGTCAAAACCGGTCAATCCAGCCTTGGTCTCCTCCTCAAAGAGGAACTCATACGATGGGTTGTGGGCAATCACGGTTGAACCAGTGATGCCATACTGAGTCAAATCTAACTTTGCCATAATGATGAATTATTTTAGTTTGAAATTACTATTATCCGTTTTTTTACGGCTGCAAAGTTACAAAGAAATCCTCATTTAGTGACTCACCTTTTAGTTTTTTTAGCGTTTTCGGGGACTGTTTTCGGGTTAAAGTAGTTAAAAATAAGAGGTGGCGCAAATATTTGCCACACGGACTTTGCAAAATTCCGCCAAGATTTCGTAACTTTGCACGTACTTATTTGAATTCACGAACAGAAGCAGATAGAGTCTATGAAAATTGTCAATTTCGATGAAGAGAACAGCGTGATGCACCAGTATATGGCTGAGTTGCGCGACAAGAGTTTCCAGCGCAACCGTTTGGTGTTCCGCAACAACATTCGGCGCGTGGGTGAGTTGATGGCCTATGAAATCTCTAAGACGCTGGAATACAAGCCGAAGACCATAACCACTCCATTGGGTGCGTGTGATATCCAAGTGCCCAAGGACGATATCGTGGTAGGCACGGTACTGCGTGCTGGTCTGCCCTTCCACGAGGGCTTCCTCCAGGTGTTTGACCGGGCAGAGAACGCTTTCGTATCCGCCTACCGTATGTACACCAATCGCGAGCATACCGAGGTAGGCATCCATACTGAATATATGGCTTCCCCCAGTGTCAAGGGCAAGACGCTCCTCCTCGTCGACCCGATGTTGGCCACGGGTGGTTCGATGGCGGCAGCCATCGAGGCACTCTACAAGACGGGGAAGCCTCGCAAGCTACACATAGCCTGTGTGATAGCTACGCCAGAAGGCATCGAAACAGTCTGCAAGGTACTGCCCGATGATGCCACCGTTTGGTGTGCCGCCATCGACAGCGGCATGAACGAGCACAAATATATCGTTCCTGGCTTCGGCGACTGCGGCGATCTCTGCTACGGTGAGAAACTGTAGTGGCTCTGTTTTTTGCTCATTTCATTGTTCCTTTGGCGCTTTGCGTCGAAGGTACTTTTATTTGGAAATGAAAAGAAAAATGGGTTTTTCTTTTGCATTTCTCTCGTTTCATCGTACCTTTGCACCCGAATTCAAGGGGTGTCGCCTGTTGGCGGCTGAGATGATACCCTCTAACCTGATGCGGATAATGCCGACGTAGGGATGAAAGAGCTTCTATCAAACACTTTTGTGAACCCCTTATTAGTTTGTTTTACATAAATAATAAGGAAAAAGAACAATGAGAAAAATCGTGCTTTTTGCCGTCTTGCTGACCGCAATGGCGGGGCAGGCAGAGCAAATTGACTCGCTGAAAAGCGTGAAGTTGCAGAACGTACAGGTCGTGTCGACACGAGCTGGAAGGAAAACACCCATGGCCTTTACTGACATGAGTAGACAGGAACTGAAAGCCGTCAACTACGGTAAGGATATTCCCTACCTGCTGTCGCTGACCCCCTCTGTCACGATGACCAGTGATGCAGGCAACGGTATCGGCTACACGACCCTGCGTGTGCGCGGCACAGACCCCTCGCGTATCAATATCACCGCCAATGGCGTGCCCATGAACGATGCCGAGAGTTCGCAACTCTTTTGGGTGAACATGGGTGACTTCGCCAGTAGTGTGCAGTCGGTGCAGATCCAGCGCGGTGTCGGCACGTCGACAAATGGAACGGGAGCATTTGGTGCAACGGTGAATATGCAGACGGAGAACATCGGGATGACTCCCTACCTGGGACTCGACCTCAGCGGCGGTTCCTACTATAGTCACAAGCAGACGTTGCGCTTTGGCACAGGATTGCTGGGCGGACACTGGGGTGTGCAGGGACGCTTGTCGAACATCGGGTCAAAAGGCTACATCGATCGAGCCAGTACCAAACTCAACTCCTACCTACTGCAGGCTGGCTATTTCGGTGAGAATACCATGGTGAAACTCATCACCTGGAACGGGCAGGAGGAGACCTACCACGCCTGGAACTACACCTCCAAGCAGGAACAGGCACTCTACGGTCGCACCTACAACTCGTGTGGCTACATGGGTAAGGACAGTCAAGGGAATATGCGCTTCTACGACAACCAGACGGATCACTACCACCAACAGAACTTCCAATTCGTATGGAACGAACACCTCAGCCGGACGCTGAACCTCACCGCCACAGCACACTATACGCGCGGCGATGGCTACTACGAACAGTACAAGCGCAACAAGAGCCTGTCCAAATATGGTCTCTCCGGCGACAAGGGTGATGTCATCGAACAGAAGAAGATGGGCAACGACTTTTATGGACTCATCGCCTCGTTGGTCTATACGGGACAGAAGGCCAACGCTACAATAGGTGGCGGATGGAACCGCTATGATGGCGACCATTTCGGACAAGTGGTGGGGGTGCCTGACTTCGAATACTACCGTAACAACGCCAAGAAGAGCGATTTCAATATCTACGGCAAGGCCAGCTACGAACTGACACGCGGACTGAATGCATTCGTTGACCTGCAGTACCGCCGCGTAGACTACAGGATGCAGGATCCCACCGATAGCTACGGCTACAACACGGACGGCAGATATATCATCGACGATGACTTCAACTTCTTCAATCCCAAGTTTGGACTCTATTATGACATCGCGAAGAACCATAAGGTCTATGCTTCGTATGCCATCGCCCACCGCGAGCCGACCCGCAACGACTATGAAGACAACCTCGGTAGCGGACTGAAGGCTGAGCGCCTCAACGACCTGGAGGTTGGCTACAAGTTTCAAAGTAGCAGATTCTCGGCTGGTGCTAACCTCTATTATATGGACTATAAAGACCAGTTTGTGCTCACTGGAGAACTGAACGCCATCGGAGAGGCCGTGGCTAAGAATGTGGGCAACAGCTATCGCGCAGGCATCGAGCTGGAAGCCGCATGGCGACCCGTAGACTGGTTTCGCTGGGATGTCAACGCCACCTTCTCCGAAAATCGTGCCGAGGACTGGACCGTCACTGACAACGATGGTGATGTGCATAATCTAGGAAAGACACCGCTGAGCTTCTCGCCGGATGTCATCTTCAATAACATCTTCACCTTCGAATACCACGGACTGAAAGCCGCACTGCAGAGCCAGTATGTGGGCGACCAGTATCTAACCAACACGGGCTTCAAGGAGATGGAATGTACGGATGCCAACGGCAACACCACCCGTGAGACACTGCTGCTGAAAGCCCATTTCACTACCAACATCGACCTCAGCTATCGTTTCGCCCTGCACTCGTGTGGCTTCAAGGACGTGACGGTCGGTCTGTCCCTCTATAATATCTTCAGTAGTAAATACGACAACAACGGATGGGCAGCACCACAGTTTGTGAAGGACGGTAGCGGTGTTAAGGCCATCAATGAATGGGGCGTGCGCGACATGGATGCCGCAGGCTTCGCGCCCTCCGCACCCTTCAACATGATGGCACACGTCAGCATTAATCTCTAAGTCATGGAAGAATACATTGCCCTGCATGGGCTTGACATACTGACCACGGTACTCGGCCTGCTCTACATCGGGCTGGAGTACTGGGCCAGCATCTGGCTCTGGCTGGTAGGCATCGTCATGCCAGCACTCGACATCTGGCTCTACTGGCAACACGGACTCTATGGCGATGCTGGTATGGCCGTCTACTATACCTTGGCGGCCGTCTACGGCTATTGCGTATGGAAATGGGGGAGCGGCGAGAAGCGTGTCCTGCCCATTAGCCACATGCCGTTGCGCCTCTACCTGCCAGCCGCCGCGTTCTTCTTGGTCGCATGGGGCATCACCTATTATATCCTCGTCACCTGGACCAACTCCACCGTCCCACTGCTCGATGCCTTCACCAATGCACTGAGCTTCGTAGGCCTGTGGGCACTGGCACGCAAGTATATGGAGCAGTGGCTCTTTTGGATTGCCGTCGACGTGGTGTGTGCCTATCTCTATGTCACCAAAGGTATTCCGTTCAAGGCTGGACTCTATGCGCTCTACACCATCATCGCTGTGGCTGGATGGTTCAAGTGGCGACAACTGATGCAGCAACAGTATGGTGGAGTACAGCCAACCCTAAATCATAAACCTGATGGAACCGTTTCTTGATTTTCGTCCCGATGCCGTTATTTTAGCCAACGGCACGTTTCCTACCCATGTCCTTCCGCTCGATGTGCTCCACCGAGCCTCCTGTGTCGTGTGTTGCGACGGGGCAGTCGTCCACTGGCCTGAAGCCGATGTCGTTGTGGGCGACGGCGATAGCATCCCACCGTCCTGCCGTGAACGACTGGTGCAGGTCAGTGAACAGGACGACAACGACCTGACTAAGGCTACACGCTACTGTGTGGCGCACTGCCAACCAGTCAACAACGGTCGTCTGCGCTTGGCCTACCTCGGGGCGACGGGGATGCGCGAAGACCATACGCTGGCCAACATCGCTCTGATGGTGCGCTATTGTCGGGAGATGCATGTCGACCCCGTTATGCTGACCGACTATGGCTGGTTCGTTGTGGGCAAAGGCCGCCAAACCTTTGACAGCTTCGAACGGCAACAGGTTAGCATCTTCAACTTCGGTTCCACTCGCTTGACTTCCGAAGGACTCCGCTGGCAGTCCTATCCCTACGAAGCCTGGTGGCAAGGCACGCTCAACGAGGCGATTGGCACCTGTTTCACCCTCGATGCCGACGGCTACTACCTGGTCTATCGCACCTACGAAGCCAGTAGGCCAACATGAGATAGCGGATGAAAAACGGAGGAAAATGACAAAATATTAAAATCAAAAGAAATCTAAAATATACCGCATTATCATATAATTTACTTAATAAACCGGCCAAAAATGACGCTATTTGCAGATTTGTGAGTAAATTTGCACCCAAAATTGAAATATTTTAGATGAAAACACTCGTAAACATCGCATTCATGCTGTTGACGATAGCAGGATTGACATCGTGTCTGGGAGCTGACGACGATGATACCGTCTACTACAACGACGCTGCCATCACCTCATTCTCTTTGGGTACATTAAACCGCACGATGCACACTACATCAAGCACAGGCGAGGATTCTACCTATACGACAACCGTCACTGGATCCACCTATACCTTCAGTATCGATCAGGCCAACCACCTCATCTTCAATACCGACTCCCTGCCTTTGGGTACGGATGCGGCTAAGGTGGTATGTACCATAGGCACAAAAAACAGTGGTGTCGTGGTCTTCAAGAATGTGGACAGCGATACGCTGAAATACTATACCTCGACCGATAGTCTCGACTTCACGCAGCCGCGTGAGGCGCGAGTTTATGCCACAGATGGTATGTCGTATCAGACGTATACCATCAAGGTGAACGTCCACCAACAAGACGGTGATGTCTTCGAATGGACACAGATGCCAGACAATAGTCAGTTGGCATCGCTCACTGGCATGAAGGCGCTGGTTTTGGGCAAGCGCGTGTTCGTGTTCGGCAGCGACGGTGAGGCCACCGTAGGCTTCGCCACGAGTGATGGTACTGAATGGACGGCGCTCAGTCCCAATGTCAATACGCGTTTCGCGGCCGATGCGTATAAGCAGGCCGTGGCCAATGACGACTACATCTATATGCTCAGTGATCATGTATTGCTCCGCACGACTGACGGAAGTCAGTGGGATGAGATAGGATCAGTGTCAGCCATCACCCAGTTGGTAGGTGCGAGCAAGCAGGAACTCTATGGCATGACAGCCGATAACCAGTTGATGGTGTCGCGTGACGGCGGCCATCAGTGGCAGACGGAAACCATTGATGCCAGTGAGACACTATTGCCGTCGACTGCCGTCGCCACCGTGTGCTACCCCATGAGCATGAACGACTCCACAGACTATGTGATTATGGCGGGCTGTAGCTCGGCCAAAACGGATGCTGCCGTGGTGTGGCGGAAAATTGCGGAATACGGCTACCACAGTGAACCCGGCCAGTGGGCTTATATGGAAGTCACGGGCAACCGCTATGCGCTACCCCAACTCGACAACCTGGTGCTGACACCCTACGACGACGGCGTGCTGGCCATTGGTACGGTAGACGGAAGTTTCGCCACCGTATACCAGTCGCGCGATAATGGTATTACTTGGAAGAAAAACAAGAACTACCAGTTGCCCGATGGCTTCGACACCAGCGTCACGCGCTTCTCAGCCACCTCCGATGGCGTGAATATCTGGCTCTTCGGTGGAAAGAACGGCGAGGTGTGGCGAGGACGGCTGAACCGACTGGCCTGGTAAAGAAAGGACGTGGTCTTTGAAAAAGATAGCGCAAACCCTAGTGCTCCTAACACTGGCCGTTTCGGCCGCAGCACAGGAAGCTCCTGAATACCGTGCCGAGATAGGCGGGGGTATAGGACTGGTGGCCTATGAAGGCGATTTCAATGGCAGTCCGCTGCGCAACCAGCAACCCATGCTGTCTGCAGTGGCACGCTACCGTCTCAATCCGCGCATGGCACTGGCCGCCAATGTCAGTTGGGGACAGCTAAAAGGAGCGTCAGCGCACGCACATACCGATTATCCGCAGCTGGAATCAACCCGTTTCAAACACGCGGTGGTCGATGCTGGAGTGAGGTACGAATATCATTTCTGGCCCTATGGTACGGGACGGGAATACCGGGGAGCGCGACGGCTCACACCTTATATATATATAGGTGTTGGAGTCACTGTTGTTCGCCCAGGGAAGACCGTGACAGCGGCCAACGTGCCGATAGGTGGCGGTGTGAAATACAAGATGGGTGAGCGCATGAATGTCGCACTGGAGTGGACGGCACATTTCACCACCAGCGACCGACTCGACGGGGTGGCCGACCCGTATGGCATCAAGAGCAGCGGGCTCTTCAAGAACACTGACGGCTACAGTCACCTGCGACTCTCCATGACCTACGACATCTGGAGAAAATGCAAAACGTGCAACAACGACATAGAATAAAAGAACGATGAACAAACAACTGGATATGACACGCATTCCCGAGCACATTGCCATCATCATGGATGGCAACGGGCGATGGGCGCAGCAGCGCGGTAAGGAGCGCAGCTACGGCCATCAGGCTGGTGTGGATGCCGTGAGGTGCATCACTGCTGAATGTGTTCGGCTGGGTGTCAAATATCTGACGCTATACACCTTCTCCACCGAGAACTGGAATCGTCCTGCCGACGAGGTGTCCGCCCTGATGGGGCTGGTACTCACGTCGCTCGAAGACGAGATCTTCATGAAGCACAACGTGCGCTTCCGTGTCATTGGCGATATGTCGAGGATGCCCGATGATGTGCTCCAAAAACTCCGCGAGACGGAAATACATACGGCAGGCAATACGGCTATGACCATGGTCGTTGCCCTAAGCTATTCGTCCAGGTGGGAGATCACCAAGGCCGTGTGCGACATGGCCACAGCGGTGAAGCAAGGCAGTTTGTCGGTGGACGAGATTGACGATACCACCGTCAGCCGCTATTTGGAGACTCGCTTCATGCCCGACCCAGAGCTACTGATACGCACGGGTGGTGAGTTGCGCATCAGCAACTACCTGCTGTGGCAGATTGCTTACTCGGAGCTATACTTCTGTGATACCTTCTGGCCTGACTTCGATGAGGCGGCTCTCCACGAGGCAATCGCCAACTATCAGCAGCGCCAGCGCCGCTTCGGAAAGACCGAGGCACAGGTGGAGAACGAAGAGAAATAAAAAATGGAAACAATTATAAAAGTGAGAAATATATTCAGTAACAACAAGTTGGCGAACACTGCGAAGACACTGGTGTTCCTTTTCGCCCTGTCCTTCCTTCCCGTTGCCGTTCAGGCACAGGATGTGATTGCCAACCCCGAAATCTCCTATACCGGCACGCCGCGTGTGTGTGAAATCGGCGGCATTGCCGTGAAAGGTGTGGAGGGTTATGAAGACTACGTGCTGACGGGACTGTCAGGACTCTCTGTCGGACAGGTGATTAGCGTGCCTGGCTCGGAAATCACGGATGCCGTGAAACGCTATTGGCGTCATGGTCTCTTCTCCAGGGTAGCCATCACAGCCGACTCCATAGTAGGTTCCAAGGTTTATCTCTGCATCCACCTCGGCACACGGCCGCGCGTCAGTCTCATCAACTACAATGGTGTGAAGAAAAGTGAGCGTGAAGACCTGGAGAATAAGCTGGGCATCATGAAGGGTAACCAGATTACACCCAACATGATAGACCGTGCTAAAATCCTGGCCAAACGCTATTTTGACGATAAGGGCTACAAGAATGCGGATATCAATATCCAACAGCGTGATGACGTGTCGAACAAGGATCAAGTCATCCTCGATGTCAATATCGACAAGAAGGATAAGATGAAGGTGCGTAGCATCATCATCGAGGGCAACGAGAAGCTGGCCAAAAAGAAAATCACGGGTTCGTTCTTTAAGAACGGAGCCTTCTCTAAAATCCACGAGGCTGGCAAATTCAAAAACCTGTTCAAGGCCAAGAAATTCACGCCTGAACGCTATGAGACCGATAAAAAGAAGCTGATTGAGAAATACAACGAGTTAGGCTACCGCGATGCTGTCATCCTTGAAGATTCGGTGTGGAACGTGGACGAGAAACACGTCAATGTCTATATGAAGGTGGACGAAGGCCAGCGCTACTACATCCGCAACATCGAATGGGTGGGTAACTCCGTGCTCACCAGCGACTTCCTTAACAACACGTTGGGCATGAAGAAGGGTGATGTGTACAACCAGAAGCTGATGGAAAAACGACTGAAGGAGGACGACGATGCCGTGGGAAACTACTATTGGAACAACGGCTACATCTTCTATCAGCTCGACCCCACGGAGGTCAACATCGTGGGTGACTCCATCGATCTGGAGATGCGTATCACCGAGAACCAGCAGGCACACATCAACGCTGTGCGCATCTATGGTAACGACCGCCTCTACGAGGAGGTGGTGCGACGCGAGTTGCGCACCAAACCCGGTGACCTCTTTTCAAGGGATGCTGTGATGCGTTCCGCCCGTGAAATCGGAAATATGGGATATTTCAACCCCGAGACCATCAACCCCGATATCAAGCCCAACTACGATGACGGCACGGTGGACATCAACTGGGAACTGGAACAGAAGTCGAACGATCAGTTGGAGTTCTCGTTGGGATGGGGACAAACGGGTGTCATCGGACGCATCGGCATCAAGCTCAACAACTTCTCCATGCGCAACCTGTTTGGTAAGAACAAGATGCACCGTGGTATCATGCCTATCGGTGACGGTGAGCAGTTGTCGCTGTCGCTGCAGACCAACGGCCGCTACTACTCCTCGCTCTCCACGGGGTACAGCACAGGATGGTTGGGTGGCAAGCGTCCGAATGCTCTGAGCCTCAGTGCCTTCTTCTCGAAACAGAGTGACATCTCCAGCAGCTACCGCAACAACAGCTACTATTCCAACTATCTCAGCTATATGTACGGCTACGGCTCCTACAACGGCTATAGCTACAACTACGAAGCCATGCTCGACGATGATAAGTATATCGAGATGTTCGGTGTATCGTTGGGATGGGGCAAGCGTCTGCGTTGGCCTGACGACTATTTCCAGTTGTCGATGCAGTTGTCTTATACACGCTATATGTTGCGCGACTGGAGTTACTTCATCATCAACAACGGAAACTGTAACAATATCAATGTCGGGCTGACGCTCTCGCGCACGTCTGTCGACAACCAACTCTTCCCTCGTCAGGGATCAGAGTTCTCGGCCTCGGTACAGATCACACCGCCTTGGTCGCTGTTCGACAACAAAGACTACGCCAACTTAGCAACGAATGCCTACTCCGCTACCTATGAAGACGAGTTGCAAGACAAGTATCGTTGGATCGAATATCACAAGTGGAAATTCAAGTCGAAGACCTATACCGCCCTCAGCAGTGGACAGAAGTGTTTCGTGCTGATGACGCGTGTGGAACTCGGTCTGTTAGGCTCTTACAACAAGAATAAGAAGTCGCCCTTCGAGACCTTCTATGTGGGTGGTGATGGTATGAGTGGCTATTCCACAGGCTACGCCGAAGAGACCATCGGTCTGCGCGGTTACGAGAACGGTTCGGTTTCCAATACCGCAGCCTATGTGGCAGGTACGAGTGCCTACTACAATGCCTATGCCTACGACCGCTTCACGCTGGAGCTTCGCTACCCGTTCATGTTGGGTAACACCACCATCTACGGTCTCGGCTTCCTCGAAGGTGGTAACGCATGGGTGGACACCAAGAAGTTCAATCCCTTCGATATGAAACGCTCCGCCGGTCTCGGCGTGCGCATCTTCCTCCCGATGGTCGGCATGATGGGTATCGACTGGGCCTACGGCTTCGACAAAGTCTACAACAACGGTAGCTACCAGAAGGGCGGCAGCCAGTTCCACTTCATTCTCGGACAGGAATTCTAACAACAAACAAATAGAAAGGAAACGGTTGATATGAAGAAAGAATGTAAGACAATGGGCAAGACCCTGTTGGTGGCTTTGGCTGCCAAAGCCCTCATCGTGGCAGTCGCCTTGATGCTGATGCCCCAGACGGTTAGTGCACAGAAGTTCGCACTGTTGGACATGGACTACATCTTAAAGAATATTCCAGCCTATGAGCGTGCCAACGAACAGTTGTCGCAGATTTCCAAGAAATGGCAGGCTGAGGTGGAGGCCATCCAGACGGAAGCTCAGAATATGTATAAGAACTACCAGCGCGACGTGGTGTTCCTCTCAGAAGCGCAGAAAAAAGAACGGCAGGACTCCGTGATGCAGAAGGAGCGTGAGGCTGCTGAGTTGAAAAAGAAATATTTCGGACCCGAAGGTGAACTCTACAAGAAGCGCAACGCCTTGATAGCCCCCATCCAGGAGATGGTCTACAACGCCGTGCAGGACGTTGCCGACTCGCGAGGCTACCAGTTGGTACTCGACCGTGCCAGCGACTCGGGCATCATCTATGGTTCGCCGCGCATCGACATCTCCGATGACGTGCTGTCGCGTCTGGGTAGTAGTCGCTGACCCTAATAAAGCGCAAGAAACAATAACAACTAAATAAAACAAACAGACCAATGAAAAAATTTTTTTTGATGTTGCTGGTGTTTGCCCCTTTGGCAACATTCGCACAGAAGTTCGGCCACCTCAACACCCAGGAGATTATCCAGGCCATGCCAGAGTTTACTAAGGCACGCACCGAGATTGAAGCCCTCACCAAGCAGTATGAGGCTGACCTGAAGAGCATGCAGGAGGAGTTGCAGAAGAAGGCTGAGGCCTTCGAGAAGGAGCAGTCCACCCTGCCTGAGAACATCAAGCAGCGCCGCGAGCAGGAACTTCAGGAGATGTATCAGAAGATCCAGCAGAGCTATCAGGACAACCGTCAGGCTCTTGACAAAGCACAGAGCGAGAAGCTACAGGCCATCAATGCCAAGGTTCTGGAGGCCATCAAGGCTGTGGGACAGAGTGGCGGTTTCGTCTACATCATGGACGTGCAGGGTGGTGTGCCCTATATCAGCACAACGCTGTCAACCGACGTGACTGCCCAGGTGAAGACCAAGCTCGGACTGAAATAAAGTGAGTGACATACAGGCAAGAAAGCAATAAGTAAGAAAGACAATAGACATGATGAAAAAGAAGATAAAAGACAGCATGGTAGGAAGTGCGGTAAAACGGTTTTTCCCTTTTTTCCTTTTTGCTTTCTTGCCGCTGTCCGTTTCCGCCCAGTCGACCACGGAGGGCAATCCCCTGCGGTACGGCTATATGAGCTATGACACTGTGCTCCACAGCATGACCGCATACGCTGCTGTCGAAGCCAGTATGACGCGGCTCGCTGAGCAGTACACGGCCGAGCAGAAACGGGCGGAGAACGAGTTCAATCAGAAATACGAGGAGTTCCTCGATGGTCAGCGTGACATGCCGCAGTCCATCCTGCAGAAGCGGCAAAGTGAACTGCAGGAGTTGCTCGACCGTAACATCGCCTTCAAGAAAGAGAGTCAGAAACTCCTTGAGAAGGCCAGAGCCGAGGCGGAGGCTCCCCTCCGTCAGCGCATCGCTGAGGCCATGGGCAACGTAGGCATGGAGCGCGGACTCCTCTTTATCGTCAATACCGACCATCAGCCGTTGGCATGGACGCATCCCGTGATGGCTGTTGACGTGACCGCAGCAGTCAAGGCCGCGTTGCGATAAAGCCCGTTTGCTATGCTTTCCAGCGCTCCCGGCCCGATAGGCATCTTCGACAGTGGCTACGGCGGACTCACCATTCTGCATGGCATCCGCCAGTTGCTTCCCCAGTACGACTTTCTCTATCTGGGCGATAATGCCCGTGCGCCATACGGCACGCGCTCGTTCGATGTGGTCTATGAGTTCACGCGGCAGGCCGTCGTCAACCTCTTTGAGCGCGGTTGCCAACTGGTCATCTTAGGTTGTAACACCGCATCGGCCAAAGCACTACGCACCATCCAGCAGAAAGACCTGCCGCAGCTTGACAGCAACCGGCGCGTATTAGGCATCATCCGTCCCACGGCAGAAGTGGTGGGCACACTGACCAAGACGCGCCACGTGGGCATCTTCGCCACGGAGGGCACCATCAAGAGCGAGAGCTATGCGCTGGAAATTCATAAGTTCTTCCCCGACATCCAGGTGTCGGGTGTGGCGTGCCCGTTCTGGGTTCCACTGGTGGAATACAACGAGGCCGACTCTCCCGGTGCTGACTATTTTGTGAAGAAACGCATCGACCAGTTGCTGCGCCTCGATGCCGACATCGATACTGTCATCCTCGGCTGTACCCATTACCCCATCCTCTTGCCCAAGATCAATAAGTTCATGCCCCGTGGCGTGCGCATAGTGGCTCAAGGGGAGTATGTGGCAAGGTCGCTCCAGCAGTATTTCGAGCGACACGCCGATATGGAGCGGCGCTGTACCAAGGGCGGACAGGTGCACTATCTCACCACCGAGAGTCCCGACCGTTTCAAGGAGTCTGCTCAACTCTTCCTCCACGAACCCGTGGAGGTGGAGAATATTACACTCGGCTGACCCCGTTTCGACAACAATCCTTTCATCCCGTAAAGCATCGACAGACACCATGCAAGAAACCAGACAAAACAAGATAGCACGCCTGCTCCAGAAGGAGCTGAGTGTGATTTTCCAGCAACAGACCCGTGGCATGCACGGCGTAATGGTCAGCGTGACGCAGGTGCGCGTCAGCCCCGACCTCGGCATCTGCACCGCCCACCTCAGCATCTTCCCCAGTGAACGTGCGGAGGAAATCATGCAGAATATCAACAAAACCAACGGCCAGATACGCTATGAGTTAGGCACGCGCGTGCGCCATCAACTGCGCATCATCCCCGAGTTGCGCTTCTTCATCGACGACTCGCTGGACTATATCGACCGCATCGACCAGTTGCTCAAGCAGTAGGTTGCCGTTTTTTTCTTACGTTCAACACCTGAGACTCTACCCGTCGCCATGAACTTTCCTTTCTACGTCGCCAGAAGATACCTCTTCTCTCGGAAATCCACCAATGCCATCAATGTCATCAGTGGCATCTCGGTGGTTGGCGTGGCTGTGGCCTCCATGGCACTGGTGGTGACGCTGAGCGTGTTCAACGGTTTCCACGACATGGTGGCCTCGTTCTTCACACAGCTCGACCCACAACTGAAGATTGCACCAGCCAAAGGAAAGACCGTGCGGAGCGATGACCCCGTACTGACGGCCATCCGCCAGATGCCCGAGATTGACGTGGCCACTGACGTGCTGGAAGACCAAGCGTTAGCCGTCTATGGCGAGCGTCAGCAGATGGTGATACTCAAGGGTGTGGATGACAACTACGACCGGCAGACCCACATCCGCTCCACGCTGTTGGGGGATGGGGAGTATGCTCTCCATGCTGCCGACATGAGTTACGGCATCCTCGGACTCGGTGTGGCCTATCAACTCGGTACGGGCTACACCTACCGCGACCCACTGAAAATCTATGCACCGCGGCGCGAAGGACAGTACAACACGGCCAATCTGCAGGCTGGTTTTGTGGAAGACGAACTCTATTCCCCCGGGGTACTTTTCAGCATCAAACAAGGCAAGTACGACAAACACTATATCATCACCGCCATACAGTTCACGCGCCACCTCTTCGACCGTGAGGGCGAGGTTTCTTCACTCGAACTCCGGCTGAAGCCTGGCAGTGATTTCGACCGTGTGAAGGCCAATATTGTGCAGACGGCAGGGACGCGCTTTGTGGTGCACGACCGCTATGAGCAGCACGATGACTCCTTCCGTATCATGAAGATAGAGAAACTCATGGCCTATATCTTCCTCACCTTCATCCTTGTTATTGCCTGTTTCAACATCATCGGAAGCCTGTCCATGTTGATGATTGACAAACGTAATGACGTGGTGACGCTGCGCAACCTTGGAGCGAACAATCGGCAGATTATCCGCATCTTCCTCTTTGAAGGTCGTATGATTTCGGCCATTGGAGCGGTCATTGGCATTGGCATTGGTCTCCTGCTCTGCTGGCTGCAACAACAGTATGGTCTGCTTCGTTTAGGGTCGAGCGAAGGCTCGTTTGTAGTCGATGCCTATCCCGTCAGTGTCCACCTCTGGGATGTCGTCGTGGTGTTTGCCACCGTCATCGCCGTAGGCTTCCTCAGCGTCTGGTATCCCGTCCACTATTTCGCCAAACGACTGCTCCGCTGAGGGTCATTTTTTTGTCCCTACGAAGCCCCTTTTATTTTTCCTAGGAAAAACAATCGATTTTCCTAGGAAAAACGATCCATTTTCCTAGGAAATTCAATCGATTTACCTAGGAAAATTGATCGTATGGTTTTGGGGCTTGTTTGTGACAGGTGCGTGGCAAGGGGATTTATTTCATTT
This sequence comes from Bacteroidaceae bacterium, assembly GCA_963588695.1. Classification (GTDB taxonomy): domain Bacteria; phylum Bacteroidota; class Bacteroidia; order Bacteroidales; family Bacteroidaceae; genus Prevotella. The sequence continues at coordinate 14,991 of CAVAIX010000037.1, forward strand.
TCATCCCCAACTGATACATCACGAAGCCGTAGATGTCGGCGGTCTCCTCCAACTGTTTGCTCAGTGGTTTGCCACCGCCGTGACCTGCTTTGCTGTCGATGCGAATCAACACGGGGGCATTGCCAGCCTGTGACTCTTGCAGGGCGGCTGCAAACTTGAAGGAGTGGGCGGGCACTACGCGGTCGTCGTGATCAGCGGTGGTCACCATCGTGGCGGGATAGCTCACACCCTTCTTGATGTTGTGCAGGGGAGAGTAGCCCTTCAGGTACTCGAACATCTCCT
>CAVAIX010000038.1:0-15260 GCA_963588695.1 Bacteroidaceae bacterium
GCGTAGGGTGATGGACGTGAACGACCGTTCTCTCCGACATATTGTTACGGGCTTAGGTCCGCACTCCAACGGCTGCGTACAGGAGGGTGGCTTTGACATTACGCCTGCCAGCGAAATCATGGCAGTGCTCTGTCTGGCCTCTGACCTGGACGACCTGGAGCGACGTATCAACCAAATACTGTTGGGTTATACGTTAGAGGACCAACCGTTCTATGTACGCGACTTAGGAGTAGGTGGCGCTATCGCTGTTCTGCTGAAAGATGCGGTCAATCCCAATCTGGTGCAGACCACCGAGAATACCCCAGCACTCATTCACGGAGGTCCTTTCGCCAACATTGCCCATGGCTGCAACTCGATAGTAGCCACTAAGATGGCCATGACCTATGGTGATTATGTAGTTACGGAAGCAGGTTTCGGTGCTGACCTTGGTGCAGAGAAATTCCTCGACATCAAATGCCGCAAGGCAGGCATACAGCCAGCCCTGACGGTGCTCGTGGCTACGCTGCAGGGGCTGAAGATGCACGGTGGTGTGGCGGAAAGTGCCATCCGCCAAACCAACGTGGAAGGTGTACGGCGTGGCTTGGACAATTTAGACAAACATATCCGCAACCTGCAAGTTTTCGGACAAACCGTGTTAGTGTGCTTCAACCGATTTGCCGATGACACAGAAGTAGAGATAAACCTTGTCCGCGACCATTGTAAGGAACTGCACGTGCCCTTCGCACTCAACGAAGCCTTTACCCGTGGAGGTGCAGGAGCAGAAACGTTAGCTCGACTGGTGGTAGAGACCATTGATAAACGACCGTCTGAACCATTGCGCATGATGTATGCCGATGGTGACTCTATCAGCGAGAAGATAGAGGCTGTGGCCTGCCGCGTCTATGGAGCCTCGCATGTCACCTTCTCTGCCGATGCGCTGCGGAAGATGGAACGGGCGGAAGCCTTGGGTTACGGTGCTTTCCCTGTCTGCATTGCCAAGACCCAGTATTCCTTCTCGCAGGATGCCAAGGCCTACAATGTGACGGGAGGCTTCGATTTTGACATCCGCGACATAGTCATCAATGCCGGGGCAGAGATGATTGTGGCGATTGCAGGAAGCATGATTCGTATGCCTGGACTGCCTAAGTCGCCGCAAGCACTGCGTATTCGGTTGATAGATGGTGAGATAGACGGACTGAGTTGAATAGCTGACAAGAACAGAACGACAATGAGATATTTCGTGTGGTTTGGATACGACGGCACGCGCTACCACGGCTGGCAAGTACAGCCCAATGGCATCACAGTTCAGGAGGAATTAGAACGCGCGCTGTCACTCCTGTTGCGTGAAGACATACAGGTGACGGGGGCTGGTCGCACTGACACGGGAGTTCATGCCCGACAGATGGCCGCCCATTTCGATACCGATGCTTCCTTCGATAGCTCTCTGTTAACTGCTCGTCTCAATGGTGTCTTGCCTTGTGACATTGGTGTAGACAGGGTGGAGGCTGTGCCTGACGACAGACACGCGCGCTTCTCAGCCACGGCTCGTACCTACCGCTACTATATCCATTACGGCAAGAATCCGTTTTCCCGGCAATACTCGTTGCAAACCCATTATAAACTCAACTTTGAACGGATGAATCAGGCTGGGCGTATGTTGTTGGAACATGATGATTTCGGGGCTTTCTGCAAGGCTGGCAGCGACGTGAAGACGACACTCTGCCAGGTGACACACGCTGCATGGCATGAGAACGGTTCTGGAGCTTGGTACTTCGAAATCACAGCCAACCGCTTCCTTCGCAACATGGTACGTGCTGTGGTGGGCACTCTGATAGAGGTGGGAAGGGGGCGCATGACCCTTGACGAGTTCCGACAGGTCATAGAGAGTGGGAGCCGCACGAAGGCTGGTGAGTCGATGCCTGCCAAGGCTTTGTTCTTAGAGCGTGTAGACTATTGAATATAAAAAAATAAGGAGAGAAATAAGAGATGACTTGGTTACTTTTAGCCTTCCTGTCAGCAGCCCTGTTGGGCTTCTACGATGCGTTTAAGAAAGAGGCACTACGCGAGAATGCTGTCATTCCAGTGCTGTTCCTCAACACCCTGTTTTCGTCCATCATTTTCCTGCCGTTCATCCTGCTGAGCAGTCAGACGAAGATGCTTGACGGCACCATCTTCCATGTGGCATCGGGCGGCTGGGAGATGCACCGCTACATCGTACTGAAATCACTCATTGTACTGAGCAGTTGGGTGTTAGGCTATTTTGGTATGAAACATCTGCCACTGACCATCGTAGGACCAATCAACGCCACGCGTCCAGTCTTGGTACTGATAGGTGCCTTGATCGTCTTTGGTGAACACCTCAATGGTTGGCAGTGGATTGGTGTGTTGCTGGCCGTCATGTCGTTCATGATGTTGAGTCGCAGTGGCAAGAAGGAGGGTATTGATTTCCGCCACGACCACTGGGTATGGATGATAGTAGGTGCAGCCATGTTAGGTGCCGTGAGCGGTCTCTACGACAAATATCTCATGGCTCCCGTGAGTCATGGTGGCGTGGGACTCGACCGCATGATGGTGCAGTCGTGGTATAACATCTACCAGTGTGGCATGATGCTCCTCATGTTAGCCGTGCTGTGGTGGCCTAGTCGCAAGCAGACAACCCCATTCCACTGGCACTGGTCCATCATTGGCGTGAGCCTGTTCCTTTCTACGGCCGACTTCGTTTACTTTTACTCACTGTCGCTGCCCGATGCCATGATTTCCATTGTGTCCATGGTGCGTCGCGGCTCGGTCATTGTGTCCTTCTTGTTTGGTGCAGCATTCTTCCACGAGAAGAATCTGCGGGCAAAGGCCGTCGACCTGTTCTTGGTACTCTTGGGCATGGTGTTCCTCTACATCGGTTCGCGCTGATACTGACAGACAGAGAATTTTGTGGTATAGACCAGCTTTTCTATAGAAAAATCTTCCCGTGTGCGACAAAACAGTAGAAATATTTTGCTCAACACAAAAGAATTGTGTAATTTTGCACACGACAGCACACGTGTGCAAAAGAAAATAATGGAGGAGTCATGTTATGTCAATATCCAAGACGCGACAGAAATTAGTGGACGTGGCCCGTCAGCTGTTTGCTAAGAACGGCATGGAGAACACGACAATGAACGACATTGCCCTTGCTTCGGGTAAAGGTCGCCGCACGCTCTACACCTACTTCAAATCGAAGGAGGATATTTATTTTGCGGTGATTGAAAGCGAATTGGAACGCCTATCTGACAAGTTAGATGAGGTGGCTGCCAAACGAATCCGTCCGCAGGACAAGGTCATCGAACTGATCTACACCCACTTGAGCATGATTCGCGAGACGGTGGTGCGCAACGGTAATCTGCGCGCAGAGTTCTTTCGTAACATTTGGATGGTGGAAAAGGTTCGCAAGAACTTTGACGATGCGGAAGTGGAACTGTTTCGTAAGGTGTATACTGAGGGCAAGGAGGCTGGCGAGTTTGACATTGACAATGTGGACCTTGTGGCCGACATCACGCACTACTGCATCAAGGGACTCGAAGTACCTTATATCTATGGCCGCATAGCGCATGGTATGACCGAAGAGGCCACCAAGCCACAGGTTGCTAAGTTTGTGTATGGTGCGCTCGGCAACTTCAAGAAGAATAATACATGATATAACAATAAACAAACTATGGGATTATTAACAGGAAAGACTGCCCTTATCACAGGTGCAGCACGTGGCATCGGCAAGGCCGTGGCCATGAAATTTGCAACAGAAGGTGCAAACATCGCATTTACTGACCTCGTCCTCAACGACGAGATGGCCGCAGGGCTTGAGGCTACGCGGAAGGAGATTGAGGCTCTCGGTGTGAAGTGCAACGCATACGCTGGCAACGCCGCCGACTTTGCTGAGACGGAGGCTGTGGTCAATAAGGTGAAGGAAGACTTCGGCACGATAGATGTGCTGGTGAACAATGCCGGCATCACCAAAGACGGCTTGATGCTGCGCATGAGTGAAGCACAATGGGATGCTGTACTGAATGTCAATCTGAAGTCGGCTTTCAACTTCATCCATGCCTGCGCCCCCATTATGCTGCGCCAGCGCAGTGGTTCCATCATCAACATGTCGAGTGTGGTTGGTGTACACGGCAATGCTGGACAATGTAACTACTCTGCCTCAAAGGCTGGTATGATAGGTTTGGCTAAGTCCATCGCTCAGGAACTCGGTCCTAAGGGTGTGCGTGCCAATGCAGTAGCTCCAGGCTTCATTGAGACAGCCATGACGGCTCAGTTGCCTGAGGACATCCGTAAGGAGTGGATGAAGAAGATACCCCTGCGCCGTGGTGGTCAGGTGGAGGATATTGCCAATGTCTGCCTGTTCTTGGCTTCGGATATGTCCAGCTACGTGTCGGGACAGGTCATCCAGATTGACGGTGGCATGAATATGTAAAAGACAATCGGGTGGGGGCAGACCGCATGCTCTCAAACAGATTACGTCAGCGTATGGGAGTCTAGGTATTCCTGTACGCTGTCTTTGTATGATTCGGACACTGGGATCAGTTCCTTGCCGAAAACGATGCGGAAGCGATCAATGGATTCTGCCTGACTCATGTGGACGATGTATGAGCGATGGGTGCGCTGGAACTCTGGTTTTGGCAGGAAGTCTTCCAGCTTCTTCAGGTTCATGAGCGACATGATTTTCCTGCCGTCGTCCAAGTAGAAGCGCACATAGTCTTTTAGTCCCTCAATATAGAGGATGCTGTCGAGAGCTACGCGCACCAGTTTATAGTCGCTCTTGACGAAGATGAAGCGGTCGCGTGCTGAGGTCTCCTGTTTGTGGACGAAGGAAAACCAGTCGAGTGCTTTTTTTGCCGCAGTTAGGAAATCGTCGTAGGGTATGGGTTTGAGCAGATAGTCGAGTGCTTTGACTTTATAGCCTTCTACGGCATATTGTTGGAAGGCTGTGGTGAAGACGATGCGTGTGTTTCCTGGAATGATTTTCGCGAACTCAATGCCCGACAGTTCAGGCATTTGTATGTCAAGGAAGAGTAGGTTGACGGGATGTTCTCTCAACACTCTCATGGCTTCCACGGCACTTCCGTAGGCACCCTGCAGTTGCAGGAAGGGTGTCTTTTCTGCGTAGCTTTTCAGCAGTTCTACGGCCAGTGGTTCGTCGTCGATGATGGCGCAGGTGATATTCATAGTCTGATGGTTATGGTGGAGTGATACATTTCGGGATTTCCGCTGACGCCGTGCGTCCATTCATAGCGTCCCTTGTAGGCCAGCTCGAGCCTTCTCCTCACGAGTTCCAGTCCCACGCCGTGTCCACTTCTGTCGTCGGAGGTCTTTGGGTGGTTGGAGTTGATGATGTCGCAGATGATGTGTTCGCTGTTGGCCTTGATGCTGATATTTATTTCGCAGGGCACTGTGGGGCTGACTCCGTGTTTGAAGGCATTTTCCACCAGTGAGATGAAGATCATCGGTGCCACCTTTTGTCGCTCGTCAGTCATGTCAAAGGAGGTCTGTACGCTGACTGATGGAGCCAGTCGCAGTTGCATGAGTCGTATGTAGTTCTTTAGGAACTCCACTTCGTCGTGCAGCTCCACCTCTGGTTGCTGATAGTCGTAGAGGATGTGGCGCAACATCTTGGAGAGGTTCTCAATGGCCTCTTGTGCCTTTGTGGCGTCGAAGGCTGTCAGTGCGTAGATATTGTTGAGCGTGTTGAGTAGGAAGTGGGGGTTGATCTGTGAGCGCAGGTTTCCCAGTTCTGCCTCTTTCTTTGCCTGTTCTGCCTTTTGCCAGCGGAAGGCCAGTTGTAGCAGTGTGGCAATGGCTGCAGCGATGACCAAGTTGACGATGTCGCGCACCACGAAGGCCACGGTCAGTGAGAGTGGTGGGGCTGGATAGCGGAATCCCTGCAGCTCGTGGGAGAATGTCATCCACAGGTGCAATGCAATGCCTAACGTGACAACCAGTATGGTGTTGGCCACGAAGAAGCGTGTGTGCCTTCCAGCCACGAAATAGCGTGGTGTGAGCCACAGGAAGTTGATGTAGAACACGGCCATGAACGTCAGTGGCACGGTGCTGGCGACGAGGAACTGTCCGATGGAAACCCCTCTGCCGTGGTTCATGAACATCAGCGGCGAGAGGAAGATGACCAACCACGTGGCGACGTGTATGAGAATCTGTTGCCGTTTATTCATGGCGTATGGCCTCAATGGGATCCATGTTGGCGGCCTTCTGTGCTGGGATGTATCCGAAGAGTACGCCGATGCACACGCAGACCAGGAATGACACGTAGATGCTCCATGCTGGCACACTTGACGGCATGCCGAACATGGGTACGACAAACTCGCTGGCTGAGCAGCCTACCAGGATGCCTATCAGTCCGCCTGTCAGCGAGATAAGCACCGACTCAATGAGGAACTGCAGTGAGATGACGGGGCCTGTGGCTCCCACGGCCATGCGCAGTCCTATCTCCTTGGTACGTTCAGTCACGCTGACCAACATGATGTTCATAATTCCGATGCCAGCCACGAGGAGTGAGAAGGCTGCAGCTACGACGAGGATGATGGTCACCGTGTCCATGGTGGACGACATTGTTTCCATCATCTCGGCCTGCGAGCGGATGGTGAAATCGTCCTCTGCGTCGCCTTTCAACTTATGATTGTCGCGCAGGATTTGTGTGAGTTCCTCAATGGCTGCGTCGCTGAGTTCTTCCGTCACAGCAGAGCAGACGATGCTGGAGAACCACGTCTGCGCGGCAATGCGCTTCATGACGGTGGAGTAGGGTGCTATGATGACGTTGTCTTGATCCATGCCCCAACTGTTATATCCCTTCGACTTCAGTACGCCGATGATGCGCATAGGGATGGATTTGAAGCGGATAGTTTTTCCGATGACGTCAGCTCCTTCGCCGAATAACTCGCTGACGATGGTGGTTCCCACGACACAGACCTTGGCGGCCTTTTTGATGTCTTCCTGTGTGAAGCAGTCGCCCTGCTCCACGGTCCACTGCTTGATGTCCAGGTATTCTGGGCTCTCGCCGTAGATGGTCGTATTTGTATTGTTGTTGCCGTTGATGGCCTGTCCGCTGGCCGTCACCTCTGGCGACACCTTGGTGACGAATTTCTTCTCGCGCATGATGCGTTCGTAGTCTGCCATCTTCAGTGTCTGCATGCTGGAGGGATCTTGGCGCACACCACCGCGCATATCGGCACCCGGACGAATGTTGATGAGGTTGGTACCCATGGTGGACAGTTCTGCTCGAATGCTCTCCTTGGAGCCTTGTCCGATGGACATCATGATGATGACGGCAGCCACACCAATGATGATGCCCAGCATGGAGAGGAAGGAGCGCATCTTATTGTTGGCCACGGCTCTCAGGCTGACTTTGAAAAGGTTGAGTATGTTCATGATTGTTTCTTGTTCTGTGTGATAAATCGTTTAGTCATCCTGCGGTTTCGGCAGTGCTGCAAGGGCTTCTGCTGCCGACTTGATGTTGGTGTTGATGGTATCTTCTCGTATTTTTCCATCGCGCAGGTTGATGTTGCGGCTGGCATATTCCGCAATCTCCGGGTTGTGGGTGACGAAGATGATGGTGTGCCCTTGTCGGTAGAGTTCTTGGAACAGCACTAACATCTCGAATGAGGTGCGCGTGTCCAGGTTACCAGTGGCCTCGTCGGCTAAGAGCACAGCGGGCTCGTTGACCAGTGCGCGTGCGATGGCCACACGCTGCATCTGTCCGCCTGACATTTGGTTGGATTTGTGCTCCAGTCGGTCGCCTAAGCCTACGGCTTGCAGGGCTTTTACTGCTGCTTCACGCCGCTGCTGTGCGTTGTACTTGTTATTGTACATGAGTGGCAGTTCCACGTTCTCCACGGCTGTGGTCTTGGCCAGCAGGTTGTAGTTCTGGAACACGAAGCCTATCTTTTGATTGCGCAGGTGGGCACGCTCGGTCTTTGACATGGAGCGCACGGGTACTCCGTCCAAATAGTATTCGCCACTGGTTGGAGTGTCCAGACATCCCAATTGGTTGAGCAGGGTCGACTTGCCAGAGCCTGACGTACCTTGGATGGTCACGAACTCTCCCTCGTATATCTTAAAGGAGACACCGCGCAGGGCTTTCACCGTCTCGCTGCCCACCTGAAAGTAGCGTTTCACGTTCTGCAGCTCGATGACCACTTTTCTGTTGTCTTCTGCCATGGTGTCTTACTTTTTCTGATTGTTGTTCTTCTTGTTGTCGCGCGGTTTGGGCATGAAGGGGTTGCTGGCTTGCTGCTCCTCGGCTCCAGGCTCGTTGCCTCCAGTGATGGTGAAGTCCACAAGCACGTCTGTGCCCTCCTTGATGCCGCCTGTGATTTCGGTGGTCGTGCCGTTGGTCGTGCCGATTTCCACGGCATGGGCTTTGAACACGTTGTCTTCCAGTGTCCACACCTTATGGTCGCCCTTGCAGTCTTCGATGGTTTGCCCGTCCTGAAGCAGGGTTTCGTTGGGGGTGAAGCGCAGTGCTTTGGCGGGCACGGCAGCCACGTTTTTCTTCTCCAGTGTGAAGATGGTCACGTTGGCGGTCAGTCCGGGTTTCAACTTGAGATTCTTGTTGGGTGCAGAGATCACCACTTCGTAGGTCACGACGTTGCTCTCTGTGGTAGCCTGTTGTCGCACCTGTGTCACCTGTCCTTCAAAGGCATCGTCGGGGAAGGCATCCACGGTGAATGTGACGCGTTGTCCCTCTTTAACTCCGCCGATGTCAGCCTCGTCAATGTCAGCAATGACGCGCATATCGGTTAGGTCTTGGGCGATGGTGAACAGTTCTGGGGTATTGAAGGATGCGGCCACGGTCTGTCCCTCTTCCACTTCCTTGGAGAGCACGACACCATCGATGGGTGAGGTGATAGTGGCGTAGCCTAAGTTAGTCTGTGCCTTCTGCACGTTCTCCCGTGCGGTGGCCACCTGTTGTCGTGCCTTGTCATAGGACAGTCGTGCGTTTTCAAAGTCGTCGGCACTGACCAGTCCTTTCTGGTAGAGGGTCTTGTAGCGTCCGTAGTTGGTCTGCTCGTAGCCCAGCGTGCTTTGTGCGCTGGCCAGGTTGGCCTTGGCGGTGTTTAACTCGCTGATGAGGTTTGTCTTGTCCAGTTCGGCGATGACTTGTCCTTTCTTTACCACGGAGTTGTAGTCGACGTAGAGTTTGGAGACGATACCGCTGACCTGTGTACCTACGGTGACTGAGGTCACGGGTTCAATGGTTCCGGTGGCTGTCACAGTGTTCTCGATGTTCTGTCGGCTCACCTTGGCTGTTTCGTATTGCACGTTCTGCTGTTTCTTGCTTCCAGTCAGCAGGTAGGCTACTATGGCCACCAGCACGAGGGCTGTCACGGCCATCCATATTTTTTTGTTCTTCATATTATATGATGTATAATGTGTTTTGTTCGTTGTTTTTGTTTTGCGAGTGGTGGGTGTTGTCTTATAGTGTCATGGCTTCACCCTGATAGAATCGGAGCAACTGTCGGTTGAGGATGGTGGTATATTTCGACTGCAGCAGGTTTTGCTGTGCGGACAGCAGTCGGTCTTTGCCTGTCATCAGTTCAACGATGTTCTTCAGTCCCAGTCGGAACTGCTCTTCCAGCAGGTCGTAGCTGGCTTGTTCGCTTTCTACGGTAGCCAGTGCCGTGCGGAATTTCTGCTGGTTGGTTTCTGCGTCGAGCCAGTAGCCTTCGATGGTGGAATAGAGTTGTTTTTGCTGGTCTTGCAGCTCAAGTTGTGCCTGCTGGCGCTGGATGCGTGCTTTATTGACAGCGGTTTTTGTCTTTCTGTTATCGAAGATGGGCACGCTGACTGAGGCTCCTACCGAGGCGTCGAAGTTGGTTTTTAGCTGTCTGTCCCAGTTCTGTGCACTCATGGAAGCGGTACTTGTGCCCACACCTCCGTTTAGGCTGATGGTGGGCATGGCTCCTGCTTTGGCTATCTTCATCTGCAGGTCGCTTTGATCCAGTCCGAGTTTTGCGTTTTTTATTTCTGGGCGTTGTCCAAGGGCGGTTTCCCAGACGGCTGACAGTGTGGGTATATCTGCCAATGCTTGTTCGTCAGAGGCTGTAGGCATCTCCACTTCAAAAGACTCTTCTCCTGTCAGTTCAAGCAGTTGCTTCAACTGTAGCTTGTAGTTGGCGATGTTGCTTTCTGCTTCCACGATGGTGTATTCGTCTGAGGCGCGTTGTGCGGTCAGTTGTGCGAGGTCAGCCTTCGACATTTTCCCAACCTGCACCATCTCCTGTCCGCGCTGTTCATTCTTTTTGCTGGTTTCCAGACTTTGTCGGTTCACAGCTACGGCTTCGTTCATGTAGAGTATCTGCACGTAGAGTTGTGCGATGCGTTCCTGTATGCTGTTGGCTGTGGTCTCTGCCTCCAGTTCGGCCTGTTGCTCGCTGACCTGACTCAGTTTCAGTTGGTTGCGGTTTTGGTTTCCGTTCCACACCGTCCATTGCGCGTTGATGCCGTAGCTGCCGTTGTAGTAGGTCTTGTTTACTTTGCTGTTCACTGTTCCGTTGGTCACGGTAGTGATGCCGTTTTCCAGCCAAGGTCTAAATCCTACGGTCTGACTGGTGGATGCTGACAGGGAGGGCATGAGTGCTGCTTTGGCCTGTTTTCGCTCTTCTGTGGCCGATTGTTTCTGTAGTTTGGCCTGTTGCAGGGTGATGTTGTTCTGCAGTGCATAGTCGATGCAGTCAGCGAGCGTCCATTTTTTCTGTGCGCTTGCTGTCAGTGTGAGGGCTACTGCAGCAGTCAGTAATGTTGTTCTTTTCATACCTTATTTATAATGCATTGTTTTTCTGTTCTTTTCATAGACGTTTTGTCACGCTGCAAAATTAGGCAGAAAATCTGAGCTGTACAAACAAGATAGACATTTCTTTCCAGTTAGTAGAAATTATGTGCACATTCTTCGATGTTTTCCGTCTGTTTAACGAATGTTTAGAAAGTGAGGGACTCTTGGGCTAAAATTAAAAAAATGACCCCGACAAAGCAATTGCTCTTCGGGGTCATTGTAAAGAGTCGAGGTGACAGGACTCGAACCTGCGACAGCCTGGTCCCAAACCAGGAACGCTACCAACTGCGCTACACCTCGCTGTCTCTTCCTGTTAAACGCCTGCAAAGGTACGAAGAAGTGAGCAGAATACAAAAGAAAAATCCATTTTTCTTTTTATTCTCGTTATTTGATAATGCCCTGCTCGACAAAAATCTTCTTCAGTATCACCACAGAACGCTCTACCTGCTCCTTCGTGTGGGTGGCCATCAGTGCATAGCGCACCAATGTGTCCTGAGGCGCGCAGGCTGGCGGAATGACGGGGTTGATGAACACACCAGCGTTGAAAGCCAAGGCCGTCACCAAGAACGTCTTCTCCACATCGCGCACATAGAGCGGAATGATGGGACTCTCCGTGTCACCAATCTCAAAACCCTCTTCCTGGAAACGCTTCAACGCATACTTCGTCACGTTCCACAAAGCCTCAATGCGTTCTGGCTCTTGTTGCAGAATGTGCAGTGCCTCAAGTGCAGCAGCCGTGGCAGCTGGTGTATTGGAGGCCGAGAAGATATAGGTGCGGCAGTTGTGGCGCAGAAAGTTGATGGTGTCCTTATCCGAAGCAATGAAGCCACCGATGGAAGCCAGCGACTTGGAGAATGTGCCCATGATGAGGTCTACCTCGTCGGTCAGACCAAAATGGTCACAGACACCGCGCCCGTGGTCGCCAAAGACGCCAATGCCGTGAGCCTCGTCCACCATGATGGAGCAGTTGTATTTATGCTTCAACGCCACGATCTCTGGCAACTTGGCCAAGTCGCCCTCCATGGAGAACACACCGTCCACGACAATCAGCTTGACTGCCTCGTGGGGCAGGTTCTGCAACACGCGCTCCAGATCGGTCATGTCGTTGTGCTTGTAGTGGAGTTGGCGCGCAAAGGAGAGACGGCGACCATCGACGATGCTGGCATGGTCGCGGTCGTCGCAGATGATATAGTCGTTCTTGCCAACCACCATGGCCAGTACACCCTGGTTCACGCTGAAACCCGTGGAGAGGCACAGGCAGTCGTCCTTATGCACAAACTGCGAAATCTCCTTCTCCAACTTGACGTGCAGGTCAAGCGTACCGTTGAGGAAACGACTGCCTGCGCAGCCAGAGCCATACTGGTCGAGGGCTGCCTTGGCGGCATCAATGATGCGCTGGTCACCTGTCAGACCCGTGTAGGCGTTGGAGCCGAACATCAGCACCTTGTGGCCACCCATTTCCACTTCTGTGCCCTGCTTTCCTGTGATCTCACGGAAATAGGGATACACGCCAGCCTCCATGAATTTCTGCGGCTCGCGGTAGTTCTTGTATCTTTCTTGTAATTGTCCCATGCGGATTAAAATAGTATTCAGCTGAGCTGTGTTTTGTTCGTTTCAGCCTGCAAAGTTACACAAAAATTATAAAAACGTGCAGAAAAAGAACTATTATTCGACCGATATGCGTATTTTTGGGGCTTTTCACACTGTTTGTGGCCAATAATTCGTACTTTTGCACGGTATGAACGCAAAGAAAAGCATCACATTCATCGTCAACCCCGTCTCTGGCACACGCAGCAAAGAGGCCATCACAGCCATGATTGCCGACGAGATAGACAGTCGCCGATTCAACGTCACTATCAGACAGACAGAATATGCCGGACAGGCTGCCATCATCGCCCAATCGTGTGCTGAAGCAGGGGAAGATATCGTCGTGGCTGTGGGAGGAGACGGGACCGTCAACGAGGTGGCTCGCTCGCTCACACACACCAATACCGCACTGGGCATCGTACCTTGTGGCTCGGGTAACGGGCTGGCACGACATCTCTGTCTGCCGCTACAGCCCCGAAAAGCCCTCAATGTCATCAATCAAGCCTCCGTTGAGCAGTTTGACTACGGGGTGGTCAACGGACTGCCCTTCTTCTGCACCTGTGGCATGGGCTTTGATGCCTTCATCTCCTTGAAGTTTGCAGAGGCAGGCAAGCGCGGACCACTCACCTATATAGAAAATGTGCTGAAGGAAGGACTGAAATACAAACCTGAGACCTACGAGGTGACTGACGACACTGGGGCTCATCGCTACAACGCCTTTCTCATTGCCTGCGCCAATGCCTCACAGTATGGCAACAATGCTTATATCGCACCCAACGCCACCATGAAGGACGGACTCATGGATGTCATCATCATGGAACCCTTCACCGCCATGGAAGCCCCGCAAATCAGCATTGACTTGATGAACAAAACGCTCACAGGCAACTCGAAGATAAAGACCTTCCGCACCAAAGCCATCCATATCCAGCGCAGCAGTCCTGGAGCCATCCACTTCGACGGAGACCCCATCATGACGGGAGCAGATGTCGACGTACACATTGAGGCTGGAGGCATACGCATCGTCACCAACCCCGAAGCCACGGAAGACCCCTGTCAGCCCAACCCGCTGCTTAACGCCTTCAGTGACCTGTTTAATAATATTAACAATGTACGCGAGGACATCGAAAGGGGAGGACGACGTATACAAGCACTCAACAAACTGATGCTACGCAAACTCTCCAAAATCTGACAGCACCGCCATGCAAACACTGCTCACTCTTCTCATCCTTGCTGCCGCTGTGGCCTATGCTGCCTGGCGCGTCTACAAGGCACTTTCAGCCACCGACGACCCCTGTCAAGGATGTAAAGGATGCACACTGAAGAAAAAAAGTGCAGAAAAATTTGGCTATTCCGAAAAATAACCTTACCTTTGCACTCGCTTCACAACAAGGTGCCTTGGATGAGTGGCTTAGTCACCGGTCTGCAAAACCGTCTACGGCGGTTCGAATCCGCCAGGCACCTCAACAAATCCGCGACAGGGCAAACAGCTCGGTTGCGGATTTTTGAAAGAGACACATACACTTGACAGGATAACATTGACTATGCAAACGCTGGACAGTATGAAAGACTTAAGGCACAAGCGCTTCGCTGTGGCTGCCTACTATTTCGTACCGGGGGTGGTCTTTGCCAGTTGGGCCAGCCGCATCCCAGACGTAAAGCACCTGTTGCACTTGGGCGACGGACAGTTAGGTACAATACTCTTCGCCATACCCGTCGGACAACTGCTGATGATGACGTTCTCGGGCATTCTCGTGAATAAGTTTGGCAGCAAGAAGATGTTAGTGATGGCTGAGGTGCTATACGCCCTCGCACTGTTGGCCATCGGATGCAGTACCAGCGTTTTCCTGCTCACACTGGGACTGGTGGCTTTGGGCATGATGGCCAACCTGACAAACATCGCTACCAACACACAGGCCTGTCTCGTGGAGAAACTCTATGGCCGTAACATTATGTCTTCGTTCCATGGTTTATGGAGCTTGGGAGGCTTCTGCGGTGGCATCATCGGTGCGGTGTTTGCCAGTACTGCACTGCCCATCAGAGCGCACTTCTGTAGCATCATAGCCGTGGGCTTCCTTGTCATCATCTTGGGTTTGCGCTTCCTCGTGAACGATGCCACAGCACAGGCTGAAGAGGAAGACGTACCGAAGTTCTCCTTCCGCACCATTGATTCCGTACTATTCCTGCTCGGGCTGACAGGCTTTGCCGGTATGTTCTGCGAAGGAACGGTCTACGACTGGAGTGGCGTGTACTTCTCTTCCGTGGTGAAACCCGACGAGGCTTTTGTCCGTGCTGGCTATGTGGCTGGTATGGGAGCCATGACATTAGGACGCTTCGTGGCCGACGGCTTCGTGACAAAATACGGGGCTTCCAGGGTGCTGAAAGTCTGTGGCGCACTAATTGTCGCTGGACTGTGGCTGGCTGCCGCCTTGCCTTATCTCGTACCAGCCACCATCGGTTTCCTGCTTGTCGGCTTTGGCATCTCCTCCTCGGTGCCCATCTGCTACAGCATAGCTGGCAAGTTAGGCGTCATGAAAGCCAGCATCGCCATCACCATCGTCTCAAGCATCAGCTTCTTCGGCTTTTTGGTAGGTCCACCTGTCATCGGTTGGATCTCGGAAGCCACCAACCTGCGTATCGCTATCAGCATCGCAGCCTGCTTGGGACTGATGATAGCCTACTTGGCCGCAAAGGTCAGCAAAAGGGTAGGCTGATATTCGTGCCAATCCAAACCTATTGTTATTGCTCAGTATAGAACCGTATGAGCCGCGTCAGCGCCTCTTGACAGACAGGACAGAAGTCGGGGTGGGCATTGGTGCGCATGCGACAGTCTTCTTGGGCGCGCCACACACCGTGGGAGAGGTAGCCACCGCCCTCCACT
>CAVAIX010000039.1:0-15102 GCA_963588695.1 Bacteroidaceae bacterium
ATCTGCGGCATCACCGAAGACGAGTTGCTTACGCAGATGTCGGTGGACATTGACCTGTTGGCCGACAAACTGCAGCTCAGTCGTGAGGATACCATAGCGAAGCTCAAGGCGCGCTACGACGGCTACCATTTCACGTGGCCCTCGCCCGACATCTACAACCCGTTCAGCCTGCTGAACTGCTTTGCCAGACAAAAGCTGGACTCCTACTGGTTTGGTTCTGGCACACCCACCTATCTTATCAATATGATGCGGAAGTTTGTGGTGAAGCCCTCGCAATTGGGCAAGACAAAAGCCAAGGCGGCCTCCTTCGACGCGGCTACGGAGACCATGATTTCGTTGACACCATTGCTCTACCAGAGTGGCTACCTCACCATTAAGAATTATGATGAAGATGTGGACACTTACACGCTCGACATCCCCAATAGGGAAATTGCTGTAGGACTCTTCGACAGCCTATTGCCAGGCTATTTGAACGCTGCGGTCGACGAGGGTAGAGTGGTGATGGGTGATATGTCGGCACTGATCAAGCGGAGCGACATAGATGCTGCCCTGCAACTCATGGCCGACTTCCTTGAGACCGTGCCCTACTGCGACAACACCAACTACGAGGGTCACTGGCAACAGACACTCTACATCATGTTTGCCCTGCTCACCAGCTATAACATCCAGGTGGAACAACACACAGCGAAGGGACGCATCGACATCACCTTGGAGACAAAGGCCACCATCTACGTGATGGAACTGAAACTCAACGGCAGTGTGGAGGAAGCCCTCGCACAGATTGAAACTAAACACTACGCCGATGCCTTCCAACTGCAGGACAAGCCCGTGGTGAAGGTCGGCATGAACTTCAGTTTGAAGGATGGCGTGAATACGTTAGAGTGGGCAACCAGATGAAGAAAAAAAGAACTACCTTGACAAAAGGAAATTAACATCAACAAACTACAAAAAACAATGAACATCAAAAAAACAATGAAACGAGTGGTGCTGTTCCTTACCGCCACAGTAACCACCCTGACGGCAGCGGCCGAAAACTATCCCTATCGCAGCGACTACCTATGGGTGACCGTACCCAACCACGCGGACTGGCTCTACAAGACGGGCGAGAAAGCCAGCATCGAAATCCAGTTTTACAAATACGGTATTCCACGCGACGGTGAGGTGCGCTACCGCATAGGCAACGACCGTTTGGAAACCGACACAGAGGGGACGGTCAACCTAAAGAACGGGCGTGCGACTATCAACATCGGAACAAAGAAAACACCAGGATTCCGCGACGTACAGCTGTCGCTGAAGCTGGACGGACAGACCTACAACCATCATGTGAAAGTGGGATTCTCACCCGAGAAGATACAGCCCCTCACACAGATGCCCAAGGACTTTGATGCGTTCTGGCAGCAGAACCTCGACGCACTGAAACAACTGCCCCTCACCTACACCAAGGAACTGGCGCACGAATACTGCACCGACAAGGTGGACTGCTATCTGGTGAAAATCCCAGTCAACCGCAGCGGGCAGAGCGTGTACGGCTACCTCTTCTACCCCAAGAACGCCCAAAAGGGCAAGCATCCCGTGGTGCTCTGTCCGCCAGGAGCTGGCATCAAGACCATCAAAGAACCCCTCCGCCATAAGTACTATGCCGAGAACGGCTTCATCCGCCTAGAGATTGAAATCCACGGACTGGATCCCCGATTGCCGAAGGAGACCTTTGACGACATCAGCCGAGCCTTCAACAGCGGTTCTACGGGCTATCTTGAGAATGGCATCGACAACCGCGACCGCTACTACATGAAACACGTTTACACGGCACTGGTGCGTTGCATCGACCTGCTCACCTCGCTGCCCGAATGGGACGGGCGCAACGTGGCCGTACAGGGAGGCAGCCAAGGCGGTGCACTTTCCATTGTAGCCGCAGGACTCGACCCGCGCATCAACCTGTGTGTGGTCAACCATCCAGCACTCAGCGACATGGCCGGATACACGGAGAAGGGACGCACGGGCGGCTATCCGCACTTCAACCACATGGAGGGTCTCTACACGCCAGCCACCATGGCTACCATGGCCTACTACGACGTGGTGAACTTCGCACGTAAGGTACGCGCCACGACTTACATGACCTGGGGATACAACGACAACGCGTGTCCGCCCACCACCAGCTATGCCGTATGGAACACGCTGACCTGCGAGAAAGAGGCACTCATCACCCCCATCAACGAACACTGGACCAGCGACACCACCGAATACGGGCAGATGGTCTGGATCAAGAATCATCTCAAATAACAATATGAAACACCTGTCACTCCGCTTGCCGTGGAATCTACGGTGCATCACCGCAACTGCTGGTTGCTGTATGGGAATGCTCCTTGCCAGCTGCACCACCGACGCCTACGAAAAGGGCGACGGCACCTATTCTGGACTACAGGCCGAACTGGCCGACGTGTCCATCACGGCAAGCGGCAGTGCCACAGGGTTTGTGACCGACAGCGACATTCGCTATACCTTTGATACCCCCGTACAGGTGACGTGGGCCAAGGACGTGGACTCCACCTACCGTGCAGCCGTTTACTTTGAAGATTTAGGCAACGGCACTGCCCAGTGCTTGTCGTTAGGACGCGTGCCTACACTCCGCCCCGTAGAACACTGGAAGATGCCAGAGACTGCCGACGATCCCGTGGACTACGAGAGTGTATGGTCGTCGAAGAACGGCCGCTACGTGAACCTATCGCTCCTGCTCAAGTCGGGAGGAGACGATTCGGACAAGTTCCACACGATAGCCTTGTCGCAAGACACCGTCATTAGCCACGCCAACGGACTTCACACGGCTCACTACCGTCTTTTTCACGCCCAAAACGACCTTCCACAGTACTATACAGACCGCTACTATGTGAGCATCCTGCCGCCCGACACCACGCAACTGGACACCATCGTGCTACAGATGAACACCACAGCAGGCCTGGTGCGCAAGGTCATCCCTATGAAGTAGCAGCCAGCTTTTCCAATTCTTCGTTGAAGATCGTCTCCAACTCGTCGAGTTCCTCTTCCGTGGTGGCCCAGCAAGTGACGAAGCGACAGATGGTGCGTTGCCCAGAGGTCTGTCCCCAGTGTGTGAACGTCACACGCTTATCCAACGCCTCGACAAGACGATTGGGCAGGATGACAAACTGCTGGTTGGTGGGTGACGAGATAAAGAACTCGAAGCCCATCCGCTCGAACATCCGCTTCATCCGCATCGCTCGATCAATTGCATTCCGCGAAATTTCCAGATAGAGATTGTCGGTGAACAGCGCATCGAACTGCAATCCTATCAATGCACCTTTGGCAATAACCGCCCCATGTTGCTTCTGTATCGAGAAGAAATGCTTGTGGGCAGGTCGGTTGGTGAACACCACCGCCTCACCGCAGAGTGCCCCGATTTTCGTACCGCCAATATAGAACACGTCGCAGTGGCGCGCCAGATACGGCAGTGTTACGTCGTTGCCATCGGCCATCAGCCCGTAGCCCAGCCGCGCCCCATCGATATAAAGCGGAATGTCGTAGTGCTGGCAGATGCCATACAGTTCATTGAGTTCTGCGGCAGAATAGAGTGTGCCCAGCTCAGTGGGAAACGTGATATAGACCAGACCAGGGAACACCGCATGGGCATTGTTGCCGTCGTGCATGAAATCGTCCAAATACTTGTCGAGCACCGCCGCATCCATCTTTCCGTTGTTTCCAGGCAGTGTGATAATCTTATGCTCGGTGAACTCCACCGCTCCCGCCTCGTGCACATTGATGTGTCCCGTGTCCACACAAATCACGCCCTCATACTGATAGAGCAGTGAGTCGATGGTCGTGGCATTGGTCTGCGTGCCCCCGGTGAGGAAATAGATCTGTGCCTCGGGCAGTCCACAGGCCTCACGGATACGGTCTTTTGCCCTTTCGGAATAGCAGTCGAAGCCATAGGGTGTGGGCTTTGCGCTATTGTGCTTCACCAGGTTTTCCAGCACCTTGGGGTGCGCCCCGTTGTTATAATCACATTCGAAAGAAATCATAACGCCTCCAACATTCGTTTTATAACGACAGAACAAGAAATCTCACGGTTAGCCGCCTCAGGAATCACAATGCTGTCTGGACTCTCGATGACCTCGTCGGTGACGATAAGTCCACGGCGCACGGGCAGGCAGTGCATGAACTTCGCCTGATTGGTCCACGCCATGTGTTCCGCATCGACCGTCCAACCCATATCCTTTGACGTGATCTTTCCATAGTCCGCTGGACACGTCACGCCCGGATTGCTCCAGTTCTTGGCGTAGATGAAGTCCGCGCCCTCGAATGCCTTGCGCTGGTCATACTCCACACGGGCGTTGCCCACAAACTGCGAATCCAGCTCGTAGCCCTCAGGATGCGTCACCACCAGGTCTACATCAGCGGCATTCATCCACTGCGCAAACGAGTTGGGCACGGCTTGCGGCAGAGCACGACAGTGGGGTGCCCACGTCAGCACCACCTTGGGGCGTGCTGTCTTCTTGTATTCCTCAATGGTTATCAAGTCTGCGAAGGCCTGCAGCGGATGCACCGTGGCTGTCTCCATGGCAAACACCGGTTTACCACTGTACTGAATGAACTGGTGGAGCACGGTTTCTGCATAGTCATAGTCGCGGTCGGTCAGTCCAGCAAACGAGCGCACGCCGATCATGTCGCAGTAGCATCCCATCACTGGGATAGCCTCCAACAGGTGTTCACTCTTGTCGCCGTCCATGATCACGCCCCGTTCCGTCTCCAGCTTCCACGCTCCTGCATTGACATCGAGCACAATGACATTCATGCCTAAGTTCATGGCGGCTTTCTGTGTGGAGAGTCGCGTGCGCAGTGAGTTGTTGAAGAATATCATCAGCAGCGTTTTGTTCTTGCCCAACTGCTGAAACTTATAGCGGTCATTCTTGATTTCCTTTGCCTCAGCCAGCGCCTGTTCCAGTGGGCCGATATCCTGTACGTTGATAAAACTTTTCATACGGTATTGTTTTTTGTTTTGAATAATTTCCTTTCTTTACGCTGCACTTCAGGTGCGAACCTGTCCTTCACCCTCTATCACCCACTTGTAGGTGCAGATTTCCTCCAACCCCATCGGACCGCGCGGGCCAAGTTTTTGGGTAGAGATACCGATTTCCGCACCCAGTCCGAACTGTGCACCATCGGTAAACGAGGTCGGAGCATTCCAATAGACACACGCTGCATCGACCTCCTGCTGAAACAGGCGCGCTGCGGCCTCGTCCTCGGTGACGATGGCCTCGCTGTGGCCAGAGCCATAACGCGCGATGTGTGCCAAGGCCTCATCCATGGAAGCCACGGTGCGTATCGCCATTTTATAGTCCATGAACTCCGTACCATACGCGTCGTCCGTGGCCTGCTGCAACAGCGTTGCTGGATAATGTCCCTGCAACTGCCTGTACGCCTCACTGTCGGCATACAGCACCACCTGCTTGTCGGCCAGCGGAGCCACCAGTTGCGGAAGATCGGCCAGTCGTTCAGCATGAACGATCAGACAGTCCAGCGCATTGCATACCGAAACACGGCGCGTCTTCGCGTTGAGGACGATAGCCTGACCTTTCTGGAAGTCGCCGGCCTTGTCGAAATACGTATTAACCACCCCTGCACCCGTCTCTACCACTGGGATGCGTGCATGGTCACGTACGAAGTCAATCAGCCGTCTGCCACCACGCGGAATACAGAGATCTATGGTGCCCACGGCGTTGAGCATCTCAGCCGTCGCCTCGTGCGTGGCTGGCAGCAGCGTCACCGTCTGCGGATTAATCCCGTGACGCTGCAACACCCCACGAATCAGTTCCACCGCAGCGCGGTTAGAGGCATCAGCATCCCGTCCGCCCTTCAGCACACAGGCATTGCCACTCTTGAAGCACAAGGCAAACACGTCGAATGTCACATTCGGTCGCGCTTCGTAAATGATGCCGATGACACCGAAAGGCACCGACACTCGGTGCAGGCGCAACCCGTTGGGCAACGTACGTTCCTTGCTGATATAGCCGAGTGGCGACGGCAGTTCTGCCACGTGCCGCATATCGGCCGCAATGCCGTCCAGCCGCTCCGCAGTCAGTTGCAGACGGTCGTAGAGTGGATTTCCTACATCCATGCGTGCCAAGTCCTCAGCGTTGGCCGACAGCAAGGCGGTCTTCTGCGTCACAATGGCCTCGGCCACCTCCCTCAAGACGGCGTTGCGCTCGCCGTCCGTCAGAGCTGCCAACGCCCGACTGGCCGTTTTCACTTGTTGAAACAGTTCTTTCATCATCCGTTTACTGATTTGGGTGTCGGCACGAACTCCGTGCAGGGCACATCCTGTTTACGCGTAGCTAAATCGATGAGGATGTTGTCGCGCTCACCATTGGCAATGATGACCTTGATGCCCGCCTGCGACACCTTCGCCGCTGTAGTATATTTCGAATGCATGCCTCCTCGGCCGAAAGCACTCTTCTCTGGTTGGATATATTCCAAGAGGTTGCGCCCTGGTGCTACCTCACGGATGAGTTCTGCAGCTGGGTCATCGGGATGCGCCGTGAAGATGCCGTCGATATTCGACAGCAGGACGAGCGTCTCGGCATTCATCATCTGAGCGATGAGTCCCGACAACTCGTCGTTGTCGGTAAACATCAGTTCCGTCACACTCACCGTATCGTTCTCGTTGACCACAGGCAGTACGTCGTTCGCCAACATCACCTCCATGCAGGCCTGTTGGTTGCGATACTGTTCACCAGGTTCGAAGTTCTCCTTCATGGTCAGAACCTGCCCGATGTGAATGTCAAACTCGCGGAACAGGTCGTAGTAGAGTCCCACGAGCTTCACCTGTCCCACAGCCGAGAACAACTGGCGTTGCTCCACCGAGTCAAGCAGGTGGTCCACTCGGATTTCGCCCCGTCCACTGGCCATAGCACCCGACGAGACGAGGATCACCTCGTAGCCATGGCGACGCAGCCATGCTATCTGGTCCACCAGTGCCGACATACGCGTCACGTCGAGTTTCCCGTCCTTGCGGGTCAGCACGTTGCTGCCCACCTTGACTACTATTCTTTTCATGGCCTTGCTATTTCCTGCATTTCATTCCTTATTTTCCGCATCCTTTTGGCGGATTTCCACACGACGGATCTTGCCAGAGATGGTCTTTGGCAACTCGTCGACGAACTCGACGATGCGCGGATACTTATAAGGAGCCGTTTCCTTCTTCACGTGCTGCTGGAGTTCCTTGACGAGGTCGTCGCCGGCCTTATCCTTCCACTCCTTGCCCAGCACAACGGTGGCCTTGACCACCATGCCGCGCACCTCGTCAGGCACACCCGTGATGGCACACTCCACCACGGCAGGGTGCGTCATGAGTGCCGACTCCACCTCGAACGGACCGATGCGGTAGCCGCTCGACTTGATGACATCGTCAATACGTCCTTCAAACCAGTAGTAGCCGTCTTCATCGCGCCACGCCATGTCGCCCGTATGGTACACCCCATCGTGCCAAGCCTCGCGAGTCAACTCTGGGTCGCGGTAATACTCCTTGAACAAACCAATCGGTTTGCGGTCGCCAACACGTACCACAATCTCGCCCTTCTCGCCGTCCTCGCAGGGTGTGCCGTCCGGCTTTACGAGGTCAATATCGTACTGCGTATTAGGCATTCCCATTGACCCCGGTTTCGGCGTCATCCACGGCATCGTGCCCAGCGTCATCGTGGTCTCGGTCTGTCCGAAGCCCTCCATCATCATGATGCCCGTCTTCTCGCGGAACTTGTCGAACACGGCAGGGTTCAGTGCCTCACCAGCCGTCGTGCAGTATTCGAGCGACGAGAGGTCGTACTTCGAGAGGTCTTCGCGAATCATAAAGCGATAGATGGTGGGTGGCGCACAGAACGAGGTGACGTGGTATTTCTCTATCTGGCGCAGCAGCGTGTCGGCATTGAACTTCTCATGGTCGAAGACGAACACCGTTGCACCAGCGAACCACTGTCCGTAGAACTTGCCCCAGACGGCCTTTCCCCACCCCGTGTCGGCCACGGTGAGATGGAGTGAACCCTCGTGGAGATTGTGCCAGAACACGCCCGTTGTTAGGTGCCCCATGGCATAGAGGTAGTCGTGCGCCACCATCTTCGGTTCGCCACTCGTACCACTGGTGAAATACATCAGCATCGTGTCTTCATTGGTGTTCACGAAAGCAGGGCGCTCGAACTTCGGTGCCTGTGTCCATTCCGTCTGCCAGTCGTGGAAACCCGCTGGAATGGGTTTGCCGTGGTCTGCCACCGCTATGAGTTGCTTCACTGTCGGACTCTCTGGCATAGCCTGTTGAATCTGCGCTGTGACATACGGGTCGTCCACACAGATGATGGCCTTGACACTGGCTCGCGTGTTGCGGTAGACGATATCATGCTTGGTCAGCATGTGGGTGGCTGGAATGACGACAGCCCCTATCTTGTGTAGTGCCAGCATCACCACCCACCACTCGTAGCGTCGCTTGAGAATCAGCATCACAGGGTCATTCTTGCCAATGCCCAACGACTGGAGGTAGGCGGCAGCCTGGTCCGTCTGTTCCTTGAGTTGCTGGAAGGTCGTCCGGATCTCGTCGCCCTGGTCGTTGGTCCACAGGATGGCCAGTTTGTCGGGAGCCTCTTCCGCCCATACGTCCATGACATCGTAGGCGAAATTAAAATTCTCTGGGATGATGAATTCCAGATGTTTATTATAGTCTTCGACGGATTCGAAATGCGTCTGTTTCAAAAATCTTTCTATCATGTCTGTATTGTCTATTAGTCCTCCACCACAAAAGCTAAGAAGCGCACGGCCTTCTTGCCGACGGCCAACATGCCGTGTGGCTGTCCCGAATCGAAATAAATACTGTCTCCCTCTTCCAGACGGATGGTTTTGGAACCGATGAAGAGATCCATGGCACCTTCCAACACGAGGTTGAACTCCTGTCCTGGATGCGTGTTCTTATAGATTTTGTGGGCTTCGGGTTTGGGTTCTACGGTGACGATGAACACGTCGGCCTGGTGGTTGACGAAACCACTGGCCAAGCTCTGGTACTTATAGGCTTTCGTTCGTTCCACGCTCATCCCCTGCCCTTTTCTCACCACGAAATACGATTTCATGCGTGGTGCCTCGGCAAACATCAGTTCTTCTGCCGACACACCGTACTTCTTAGCTATCTTCATGAGCTTCGAGATGGTCACGTCAACCTCTCCCCGCTCTATTTTTTCGTATAATTCCACACTAACGCCACAGGTCTCTGCCACCTCCTCAGGCGTCAGGTCGAGCACGTCGCGCAGTCCTCTCAGGCGTTCGCCGATTTGTTTCAATTGTTCGTCCATAGTCTTGTTGTGTATAAATGTTACTATTTCAGTCCTGCTTTCAGTCCTCGAATCACTGCCGAGGTAAAGCCAGCGTGTTCCATTTCGTTGAGTCCCTTGATGGTCACGCCGCCTGGTGTAGTCACCAGATCAATGGCCTGTTCGGGGTGCATTCCACTGGCCTGTAGGAGTTTCACGGCTCCTTGCACCGTCTGCATGACGATGTCCTTGGCCACATCGGCCTTGAAACCGAGTTCCACACCGCCCTCAGAAGCCGCACGGATGTAGCGCATGGCGTAGGCAATGCCGCACGAGGCCAGTGTCGTTCCTGCAGCCAAGTGCTGGAAGTCCGTCAGCAGCGTGCTGCCCATTTGGTCGAAGAGACCCTTGACACACGCTGTCTGTTCGTCCGTCGCTCCGACGGGCACCATGAAGGTCATGGAAGCCAGTTCGGCAATGGCGATGTTGGG
Source organism: Bacteroidaceae bacterium (assembly GCA_963588695.1). Taxonomy (GTDB): domain Bacteria; phylum Bacteroidota; class Bacteroidia; order Bacteroidales; family Bacteroidaceae; genus Prevotella. The sequence goes on from CAVAIX010000039.1 coordinate 9,785, forward strand.
AATGACGAGGAAGAAGGGTGGCGTGTCGGGCAGTGCCGCCTTCACCTGTTCGGGCGAAATGCCAGCAGCAATGACCACGAGGAGTTGCTCCTTGGGGCGGATGCTGTCTTTGATGCCTGCCAGCACGTCGGCCACGAGCCAAGGCTTCACGCACACGCAGACCACATCGGCCTGCTTTGCCGCATGAGCATTGTCCGTCGTGGTATGTACACCCTTCGCCTTGAATTTCTCCAACACCGCGACTGTCGGGTCGGCCACGGTCAGCTCTTCTGGCTGGACGGTCTTAGCGCGGAGCAGTCCCTCTACGGTAGCTCCGCCCATGGCTCCCGCCCCTATCATTGCTATTTTCATAATGCTGCAAATACGTTTTTGAGTTTATCGATAAACAAGTCGGCCTCTGCCTTGGTCAGACAGAGTGGCGGCAGGAGGCGCAGCACATGAGTGCCAGCGCAACCCGTGAAGCAGTGTTCTTTATAGATGAGCGGCTGGCGCACCTCCTTGTGGGGAATGTCGAGATCCACACCAATCATCATGCCGCGTCCGCGCACATCGAGGATGTGCGGACTGTTGAGGGCTTTCAGTCGGTCGGCAAGGTACTGTCCCACCTCACGGGCATTCTCCACGAGATGTTCCGTCTCAAACACGTCGAGCACGGCCAGCGCAGCGGCACAGGCCAAGTGGTTGCCGCCGAAAGTAGTGCCGAGCTGTCCGTAGACGGGTTTGAAGTCTGGTGCGATCAGTACACCACCCATGGGGAAGCCGTTGCCAATACCTTTCGCCACGGTGATGATGTCGGGGCAGATGCCGAGCCACTGGTGGGCGAAGAACTTTCCACTGCGCCCGTAGCCACACTGTATCTCGTCACAGATGAGCACCGTGCCGTACTTTTTGCAGAGGCGCTGGAGTCCCTGAGCGAACTCAGCGGTGGCGAGTCGGATGCCTCCCACGCCCTGAATACATTCTAAGATGGCGGCACAGACATCGCCCTTGGCGAGTTCCTGTTCCCACGCTGCCAAATCGTTCAGCGGCAGATACGTCACGTGGCCGTTGGCGTTGATGGGTGCGATGATCTTTGGGTTGTCGGTGGCCTCCACGGCAAGCGAAGTGCGGCCATGGAAGGCTTTCTCTACGGCCAACACACGGGTGCGTCCGTTGGTGAACGAGGCGAGCTTCAGCGCGTTCTCGTTGGCCTCCGCACCAGAGTTGATGAGGAAGAGCTGGTAGTCGTCGTAGCCCGAGATGCGGCCGAGCCGCTCCGCCAGTTCCACCTGCAGCGTGTTGACCACCGAGTTGGAATAGAAGCCGAGGCGGTTCAGCTGTTCGTTCACCTTTTCTATATAGTGGGGATGGGCGTGGCCGATGGAAATCACCGCGTGGCCTCCATAGAGGTCAAGGTATTCCTGTCCTTTGTCGTCCCACACGCGACAGCCCTTTCCTTTGACGATATTCACGTCGAACAGGGGATAGACATCAAAGAGTTTCATTTTCTTGTTCCTTTCTTTATTAATATAAGGTGTAAGCGTCAGAAGGCCGAAGCCTTGAGTCGCAGTCCCGTCTGCTGGTCGAGTCCAAACATGATGTTCATGTTCTGCACAGCCTGTCCAACTGCTCCTTTGAGCAGGTTGTCAATGACGGAAGTGATGAGGAGTTTGTTGCCGTATTTCTCCACGTGTACCAGTGCCTTGTTGGTGTTGACCACCTGTTTGAGGTCGACGGGCGAGTCGCTGACGTGGGTGAAAGCCGCATCGCGGTAGAAGTCCTTGTAGGCTTCTGCCACGTCCTCCAGCGGAGCTGGCGTGCGTACCACGGTGGTGCAGAAGATGCCGCGCGCGAAATTGCCCCGGTAAGGGATGAAGTCGATGTCGGCTTCCAAATAGCCCTGCACCTGCTGCAGCGACTGCCGTATCTCGGTGATGTGCTGATGCTGGAAGGGCTTGTAGATACTGATGTTGTCCGTGCGCCACGAGAAATGGGTGGTGGCTCCAGGCTTCTGTCCTGCTCCCGTACTACCCGTAATGGCGTTGACGCTGACATCTTCCTTCAGCAGGTTGAGGTAGGCAGCAGGCAGGAGCGCCAGTTGGATGGCGGTGGCGAAGCATCCAGGGTTGGCCACGTGGCGCGCCTTGGCTATTTCGTCGAGGTTGATCTCTGGCAGTCCATAGACGTAGTCGTGGTTGCCCTTGATGCGGAAGTCCTGTGCCAGGTCGATGATTTTCACCCGTTCGGGAATGGTGTGCTCCTTCAAGAACGCCTCACTCTTTCCGTGTCCGAAGCAGAAGAACACCACGTCGACCTCGTCGAAGGGCATCTGGTCGGTGAAGCGCAGCAGCGTGTCGCCCACCAGTCCCTCGTGCACCTCGCTGACGAGGTTGCCCGCGTTGCTTTCTGAGTTGGCAAACACGATGTGTGCCTCGGGATGGTTGAGCAGCACGCGGATGAGTTCTCCGCCCGTATAGCCTGCCGCTCCAAGTATTCCTATTCTGATCATTTTTTCGCTATTCTTTTCGCTGTTGTTTTTTCCGCTCTCGGCAGAGAGATTTTTTTCTCTGCCGAGCGCGTTCGTTTACTTGCGCTCGTCGGGGTGCGTACCGTAGTAGACGCGGAGCGGTGTGGAGAGCACCTTGATGAAGCCCTTAGCCTCGTCGGCCGTCCATCCGTTCTGTGTCTCACCGTATTCGCCGAGCTTCGACTTCGTGAGGTCGTTGTCCGAGTCCACACCGACGGTCTCGAAGCCGTATGGGCGCAGCTTGAGGATAGCCGTTCCCGTCACGTTACGCTGGCTGGAGGTGAGCATGGCCTCCATATCGGGCATAACGGGTTCGAGATACTGACTCTCGTGGAGGAACATCCCGTACCAGTTGGCCACCTGGTCTTTCCAGTACTGCTGCCATTTGGAGAGCGTCGACTTCTCCAGCAGGCGGTGCGCCTCGATGATGAGTTTCGGGGCAGCGGCCTCGAAGCCCACGCGCCCTTTGATGCCGATGATGGTGTCGCCCACATTAGCGTCGCGCCCAATGGCGTAGCTGGCTCCAATTTCCTCGATTTTCTGGATGGCCTTGACCTTGTCGGTGAACGGCTCGCCGTTGACGGCCACTATCTCACCCTTGTCAAACGTGATTTTGAGTTGCGCCTCGGGTTCCTTGGCCGTCACGTGTTTGAGATAAGCCTCTTCGGGCAGTCCCTGTGTGGGGTCGAGCAGTTCGCCGCCACAGATGCTGGTGCCCCAGATGCCTACGTTATAGGAATACTTCAGTTTGGCAAAGTCTGCCTCGAAGCCGTGCTCGTTGAGGAAGTCCACCTCCTCCTTGCGCGTCAGTTTCTTATCGCGTGTCAGCGTGATGATTTCCACGCCGGGAGCCATCACGAGGAAGGTCATATCGAAACGGATCTGGTCGTTGCCCGCTCCCGTAGAACCGTGGGCAATGGCGTCGGCTCCTATCTCCTTGGCGTAGCGCGCAATGGCAATGGCCTGGAAGATGCGCTCCGAACTGACGGAGATGGGGTAACAGTTGTTGCGGAGCACGTTGCCGAAGATCATGTATTTCAGCGACTTCTCATAGTATTCCTGCGTCACGTCGAGGGTGACGTAAGCCTTCGCGCCCAACTTAAAGGCGTTCTTCTCGTTGGTTTCCAACTGCTGTTTGCTGAATCCACCCGTATTGGCGCAGGCGGCATAGACCTCCCAGCCGTCTTGAGCCAGTTTCATCACGGTGTAGGAGGTGTCGAGTCCTCCAGAAAAAGCGACTACTACTTTCTTTTTTTCCATATCCTTGTTTGTTTTTTGTGTCTTGTGTGTTTATTTTCCTTGTTCCATCACTCTGATGCGCTCCAGCACGGTCTCGGGGATCTTAGCGGGCAGGTGTTCTTCAGGGTCGTAGAGCATGGCCGTGCAGATGCAGTATTTCCGACCCGTGCGGTGCAGCACATCCACATTGACGCACCCCTCACAGCCGCGCCAGAAGGCCTCGTCGTCGGTGAGGTCGGCAAAGGTGACGGGCTGGTAGCCCAGGTGCGTGTTCATAGCCATCACTGCTGCGCCACTGGTCAGCGAGAAGATCTTGGCGTGCGGCCAGCGCACGCGAGCCAGTGAGAACGTCAAGTCCTTGATGCGCCGCGCCACACCGAGTCCGCGAAAGTCGGGGTGTACGATGAGTCCCGAGGTGGTGACATATTTCTTGTTGCCCCACGTCTCGATGTAACTGAACCCGGCGAAGCGTCCCTCTGACAGGGCGATGACGGCCTTGGCCTCCTTCATCTTCGTGGCCAGATACTCGTGGGTGCGCTTGGCAATGCCCGTGCCGCGCACCTTAGCGGCATCGGCAATGGTCTGGAGGATGGTGTCCACGTACACCTCGTGTTCCGGTCCAGCCACGATCACTTCTATTTCCTTTGTATTGTCTGTCTGTTCCATTGCTGTTTATTTCATGTTCGGCACCACTTCACTCAGTGCATCAACGATTTGCTGCGTGGGTACACCTTGACGGACGACGATGAGGATGGTATCGTCGCCAGCTATCGTACCGAGAATGTCTTCTATATTGCTGTTGTCGATGTTGTAGGCAATGCTACTGGCGTAGCCAGGGCGCGTCTTGATGACACCGATGTTGCCAGAGAAGTTGATATTCACGAATCCAGGCACCTGCATCATCTCGCGGAGACTGTGGGGCGTACCCACTCGCTTGTACATGGTGTCGTTGGGCAGTACGTAGACGTAGTTGCCGCGCATCGTGGCAGCCTTCGCCACCTTCAGTTGCTTCAAGTCACGGCTCAGCGTGGCCTGTGTGAGGGTAAAGCCTTCGCGCTTCAGCGCGGTCAGCAACTCTTCTTGACTGCCGAGTTCCTGACTGGAGATAATCATGCGAATGGCTTCTAAACGGTCATTTTTAATCTTCATCGGGGTATATTTATTCGTTTACGGTGCAAAATTATACAATTCTTCGCATACAAACAAATATTTCCGCCTTTTTTTATGCATTAATGTCAGAATTTCCAAACTTTTCTGGCAGGTTTTCGCCTGTCAGCTTGCGGATGTCGCGGGAAAGTGATTTCCTGTGGCCTGCCATTTTGCGTCGCTATACTTCCACTTCCTTCCAGTCTACAAGGCCCTTGCCCTGTTCGTCCAGCTCTATGGCTAAGGCGATGACCTTGCGCTTGTCTGCCCTGAAAGGCTCGGTGTAATGGTTGGTCTTGATTTGCTGCTCGGCAGCAGCGAGACCGCCATTGTTGGAGAGCTTCAGCTCCAGAACGTAGATGTAGTGGGTGGCTCCCACCACCATGTCTATCCTGCCCGTACCATGTCATAGAGTGCTTGCCTTACC
>CAVAIX010000040.1:0-14947 GCA_963588695.1 Bacteroidaceae bacterium
GACCATGGTCGATTGATTGTTTGACCTTGGTCAAGAAAATAACCCCCATTTTCCCTTCGATTGCAAGAATTTCTCCTTCATTCATACTATACAACGCAAACTTTCGTTCTCCAAATTACACCTTATTATATATACGCGCGCGAGAGTCATTCACCAAACGGGAGCTTTAAGGAAATCTATGTGTAAGCCATCGGCGGAAAAAACTTTATAGGCAGAGAAAAAATCTCTCGATTGTTTGACAAAAACGAAAAACACCCTTTATCAGACGAATTTCACAGCCTTTGATTTCGATGAAATCGTGTATCTTTGCAGCCGAAAACCAAGTAATTCACTCATCAATTAACTAAAAACAAAGGAACAGATGAACAAACAATCCAAGTATTCATTTCTCCTGGCCGTCCTCTTGACGGCCGCTGCACCATCGGCGGTGACAGCTGCCGTCGACGACTCTGCACAGACCGTTCAGCAGAGCGGAACAGTGAAGGGCCAGGTCATTGACAAGAATGGAGAACCCATCATCGGTGCGTCCGTACAGGTGAAAGGTAACACCGCCACAGGTTCCGTGACCGATCTTGACGGTCATTTCGCCATCAGTGGAATCACGCGTGGTACACTCATGGTCAGCTATGTAGGCTATGTGACGAAAGAGGTGACATTCAGCGCAGGGCAGTCGCTGACCATTACCCTGCAGGAAGACCAGCAATCGCTCTCCGAGGTAGTGGTCGTAGGTTACGGCACGGTGAAGAAGGCCAATCTGACAGGTTCGGTGGCTGCCGTGAATTTCAGCGATGTGCAAAACATTCCCGTGGCCAATACCTCAACGATGCTACAAGGCCGTCTGCCGGGTGTGGTGCTGCAGACCAACGGAGCACAGGCCGGCCACGATGACCCAGAAATTCGCGTGCGCGGCGTGGGAACACTGGGCAGCGGTTCGAAGAACAACCCCATGGTGCTCATCGACGGCATTGAGAGCAGCATCAGCCAGATGTCGGCCCTCGCCGCTGAGGATATTGAAAGCGTCTCGGTGCTGAAAGACGCTGCTTCCGCTGCCATCTATGGTGTGCGAGCTGCCAACGGTGTGATCCTTGTCACGACAAAGCGTGGCAGCGAGATGCGCCCCAGCATCAGCTACTCTGGCAGCATTGCCCTGCAGGAAGCCACCGTGCTGCCCGACTTCGTGAATTCGTACGAGTGGGCAAAGATGTACAACGAATGTCAGCCTGCCAAGGCCTACACCGACGAGATGCTACAGAAGTTGAAGGACGGCAGCGATCCCGACCATTTTGCCAACACGCAGTGGGCTAAAGAGATGTACCGCACGGCCGCCATGCATCAGCATCATCTCAGCGTGACAGGCGGTGGTAAGGACGTGCACTATATGATTTCAGCCCAGTATCTGGACCAAGACGGTATCCTGAAGAATACGGGCAATAAGCGTTATAACTTCCGTTCGAACATCGACGGAAAGCTGGGCTTAGTGAAGGTCGGGTTGAACCTCTCTGGCAATAAGCAGGACATCCAGGAACCCGTGAAGGGTCTTGGCGGTGACGGTCTGCTGCGCACACTAACCTGGTACACGCGTCCCACAGTGCCCGTGAAATATTCCAATGGTGACTACGGCTATGTCGATGGCAACAGTGCCATCGGTGCCTCCGTCTTCAAGAACCCCATCTACGACCTGTACAACGGCTACAAGAAAAACGAGCACTACCGCTTCGACGGACAAGTATTCGGTGAAATCAACCTCTACAAGGGTCTTAAATTCCGCTCCAGTCTCAGCTATAAATATTACAACAACAACACCACAAGCTACGACCCCCGCTCGGCAGCTAAGACCAACCCCGAGGGCGACATCCTGGCTCCTGCTGGCACGCAGAACACACTGACCGATTACCGGTGGGTGGAGACCAGCTATACCAATGAGAACATCCTTACCTACAACAACAAATTCGGAGAACACAACATCAACATCCTGTTAGGCCACTCCATCCAGTCTTCGCGTTGGGACACCAATACGTCATCGCGTCAGGGTTTCCCGACAGACAATATCTACGAGATGGACGGTGGCTCGCAGAACGACCACGTCAGTGGATCGGCAGAGGAGACCCGCCTGCAGTCATTCTTCGGGCGCGTGAGCTACAACTATGGTGACCGCTACCTGGCCGAGTTCAACGTGCGCCGTGACGGTTCGTCGCGACTGCCTTCATCCAACCGCTATGCCACGTTCCCCTCGTTCTCCGCTGCATGGATCCTCTCCAACGAATCTTTCATGGAGAACGTGAAATGGCTTTCGTCGCTGAAACTGCGCGGTAGCTGGGGCAAGCTCGGCAATCAGGAAATTGGAAACTACGCCTACTCCGAGACACTCTCAGCGCAGGGCAGTTACTACCTCGGCGACACCAAGTACATCGGCATGAAGACCTCGAAGATTGCCAACGAGAATATCAAGTGGGAGACCACCACTATCACCGACTTCGGTTTCGACGCCTCGTTCTGGCAAGGTCGCTTCAGCGTGACCTTTGACTGGTATGACAAGGTGACATCCGACATTCTGCTGCAACTGCCCATGCCCGGTATCTTCCTCGGCTCGCTCTCTGCCCCCTATCAGAATGCGGGCAAGGTGCGCAACCGTGGTTGGGAACTCTCGGCCAACTATCAGGACCGCTGTGGCGACTGGAACTGGCAGGCAGGTTTCAACCTGGCCGGTGTGAAGAACGAGATTGTCGATATGAATGGGCAGGAGAGCATCAGCGGTTCTACCATCAATCGCGAGGGTGAAGCCATCGGCTCGTACTACGCCTTGAAAGCCATCGGCATCTACCGCACTACGGCCGACCTGCAGCGCACGAACTCGAAAGGTGTGGTCATCAAGCAGAACGGTCAAGAACCAGTGTTGGGCGATATTATGTATGAAGACACGAACGACGATGGCAATATCACCGCAGACGACCGCCAGATTATCGGCAATCCATTCCCGAAACTCCAGTACAGTTTCACGCTCGGTGCCAGCTACAAGAACTTCGACCTGACCACCTTCTGGCAAGGCATTGCCGGGCTTGACCGCTTCAACTGGGACGAGACCACCATCTCGAATGGTGGCAACAAGACCTCGCGCTGGCTGGATCGCTACTCCGCCGAGAACCCCAACGGCACTATGCCACGCATGGGCGGTGACTACAACAACACCTACTCGTCGTTCTGGCTGACCAAGGGCGACTACCTACGTCTAAAGAGCCTTGAAATAGGCTATACGTTCGTCAAGAATCCGATGCTCATGAAGGCAGGCATCCAGAGCCTCCGCCTCTATCTAGCTGGAAGCAACCTGCTGACCTTCACCTCGCTTGACGACTACGATCCTGAGAAGACGGGCAGCGATACCCGCAATGACGTGCATCCCAACGTCCGCGCCTATTCCTTTGGTATTAACATCAAATTCTAACACGAAACAGTTATGAAAAAGAATATATTCGTTGCATTTTTGGCAATTACAGGTCTTTGCGCCTGCTCTGACAGCTGGCTCCAGGAAGACTCACTGACCGAATCATCCGCCAAGACCTTCTGGCAGACTGGCGATGATGCCATGATGGCTCTTGTGGCCTGCTACGACGGTCTGCAGAGCGAACAGCTCTACAACGGAGGCCCGTGGAATATGGGGCCGCTGAACTTCGACTGCATGACCGACAACGGTGGTCACTTCAACTGGAGCGGCTGGATGGAGGGCTACGACATCGCCAACGGCACACAGTCGCCCTCGTCATGGGCCGTTGGCAGCTACTGGTCGGCCTGTTATGAGGTCATCAAACGCTGCAACTCACTCATTGCCAACATTGACCGCGTAGACATCTCCGATGCAGAGCGCGCCCGCTTCAAGGCGGAAGCCCTGACCCTGCGCGCCCTCATCTACACCAACCTGACCATGACCTACAACGACGTGCCCTACCTCACCGCTCCGCTCACGCTGCAGAATGCCGAGTGTCCAGCCTCGAAGCGTGCCGAAATTGTGGCTGGCGAGATGGCCAACCTGAAGGATTGTGTGGGCAGCCTGCCGCAGACCGCCGACCTCGGACGCATCACGAAGGGTGCCTGCTACGCCATTCTCGGCCGCTTGGCACTCTACAACGAGAAGTGGGACGATGCCATATCGGCCTACAAAGCCATGCTGTCGCTGGGCTACTCGCTCCATCCCGACTATGCCGAGCTCTTCACGCAAAGCGGACAGAACTCACCAGAAATCGTCTTCTCCGTACGCTTCGAAGGTCCCGGACAAAGTGAAGGTGCCAGCTTCAACGCGCACTGGAACACACCACTCGAAGCGATGAACGGCACGCTGAACCTGGCCGACGACTACTACCTCTTGGACGGCACAAAGGCCACCTCGCAGGACTACGCCGCATGGAGCAACGGAAAGCTGGACGTATGGCAACCCAACGCCGCCTATTGGGAGGGACGCGACCCGCGCCTGAAGGCCACCCTCTTCGTACCTGGTATGTACTGGAACGGCACAGGCGGTGAGTCGGCTTGGTATGGTGGTGCAGCGGCCTCGCTCTCGACCGTTTACGTAAAGAAGTATTTCGACCCCACGGATACTGGCAACTCATGGGACAACGGACAGGACTTCTATGTCGTACGTTATGCCGAGGTACTGCTGTCGCTGGCGGAGGCACTGGTGCAGAAAGGCGGCTATACAGAGCGCGAAGTGCTCACCCTCATTGACCAAGTGCGCCAACGCGCTGGTATGCCCACCGTCGAAAGCGTAGAGGGAACAGGTCTCACGAAAGAGGCTTTGCTCCATATCATCAAGCACGAACGTCGCGTGGAACTGGCCTTTGAGGGTCTGCGTCTGTTCGATCTCTACCGCTGGCATGAGCTGAAGGATGCTGTCGAAGCCGTAGAATACGAACGCACCCACTTCGGCATGGCCTACGAGAAACGCATCTACAACGGTGAGCGCGACTACGTATGGCCCATCCCACAGAGCGAATTGGACAGCAATAAGCAATTGGAACAAAATGCCCTTTGGAAATGAGATACAGCACATTGTTGGTTAGTTTAGCAGTCAGTAGCTCATTTTCTTGTGCGAAAGGTACCCCGGACATCGATCCGGCGGTACCTCCAGCACCTGTCGTCGAGACCGCCCAGACCTACTACCTTGATGCCGTTTCGGGCAGCGACCAGAACAACGGCACCGCGGAAACATCGGCTTGGCAAACCCTCGCCAAGGCCAGCAGCCTCAAGCTGAAGGCTGGTGACCGTCTGCTGCTGAAATGCGGACAAACCTTCGAGGGAGAGCTGGAAATCACGGGTAAGGGCACTGACAGTGAGCGTATCGAGGTGGGGGCATACGGTTCTGGTGCCGCTCCCGTCATCAAGGGCAACGACCACTCGAAATATGCTGTGCGCGTGCTGAACTCGGATTATCTCACCGTCAGCGGTCTTGAAATCGTCAACACGGGCCGTGACCGTCTGGCAGGCCGGACAGGCATCAAAGTGGAATGTACGGACTATGGTCTGTCACACGACATCCGCATCAGTGGTCTCTACATCCACGATGTCAACGGCTCCCTCTCGAAAGACGCTGGAGGTGGCTCTGCCATCCTCATTGAGAATGGTGGCAACAGCATCGCCTCCCGCTTTGACGGACTGCTGATAGAGAATTGTCACATCAAGGACTGCGCGCGCAACGCCATGATTTGGGGCGGCTACTGGGAACGTTCGAAGTGGCTTCCTTCGACGGGTGTCGTAGTACGTGGCAACCTCATCGAGGGTGTGCCGGGCGACGGTATCGTCCCCATAGGCTGCGACGGTTGTCTGATCGAATACAACGTGATGCGCGACTGTCCAGACATCCTGCCCTCCGACCAAGCCGCCGCAGGCATTTGGCCCTGGTCGTGCGACAACACCGTGATACAATTTAACGAAGTCAGCGGCCACAAAGCACCATGGGACGCGCAGGGCTTCGACTGCGACTATAACTGCAAGAACACGCTGATGCAATACAACTACAGCCACGACAACTACGGCGGTATGATGCTCATCTGCGACTCGGGCAACGAGCGCAACTACAGTATCGGCAACCAAGGCTCCACCGTGCGCTACAACATCAGCATCGGTGATGCCGTCCGTCCCAAGGAGACACGTGACGGGATGTTCTCACCAGCGCTCCACCTCTGTGGGCGCATCGAGAACACGCTCATCGAGCGCAATATCGTCCACCAGAACGCCAAGGCTGTCGACAAGATTGACCGCACGATGATTTGCAGCAACTCATGGGACGGCTACGCTACTGCCACCACCATCCGCGAGAACGTCTTCTACGCAGCCGAGCACTCGTCCTTCAACATGACCAACAGCACGGGCAACACCTTCAGCCACAACTGGTATCTCGGTCTCTGTCCTACCGTCACGTCCGACACCGCCCCACAGACAGCCAACCCTGTCTATCAGCAGCAGGTACTTGATGTCGCCCCCACTGGTTATGCCGCACTTTACTCCCTAATGGATTGCCGCACGATGTTCGGCCAAGAATGCCATTTCGTCAACAAGCAACTTATTGAACAGTTTTTTGCCTATATGCTGAAATAATTCGAAGATAATTACTACCTTTACATGGTAAAAACGGACAAGGCATGAACCGACGGCATCAATGGATCCTGCTTCTCGCTTCTGTGCTGATACCCCTAACGGTATCGGCACAGAAGTATTTCCGCTCGTTTGGCGCGGCACAGGGACTGGCCGACAATACCGTGTACTGTACAGGGCAGGACGAGCGCGGTTTCCTGTGGATGGGAACGGCAAATGGACTGTGCCGGTTTGATGGACTGTTCTTCACGACATACAGGAATCAAGTGGGGGACTCCACATCTCTGGTGTGCAACATTGTGAGAGACGTGCTGCCTGTGGCTGACGGGCTTTGGATAGCCACAGACAAAGGCATTGACTTCCTGTCGTTTTCCGATGGACAGTTCCATCACTGTCAGCATCAGGGGAAGACTACGACGGGCTTCGTGGCCAGCCGCTTCAATCATTTTGTGAAAACCGACAAGCAGTTTTATGCCATCGACAATGCTGGGAATCTCTACCGACAGACGGGCGACAGACGGTTTGAGACCGTCAATCAGCACGGCCAGCGGTACGATGCCGTAGCCAGTTTCCACGACAACCTGCTGCTGACAGCTGGCCCGAAGGGACTGTACCTGTTGGAGGAGGATGGCGAGACGGTGATTGACCACCTGAAATTTGAAGCACCCATCACGTCACTGGTCAATATCTATTTCAGCAAGAACAAGGGCATGGTGTTCCTCGGCTACGGTATCGGCTACGAGAGCCGCGCCTTCCGCATCGAAAACAACCGTATCTGTGAGAGTACTGCTTATGTTCCGCCCTCCCTAATGGCCACCCGCGACTTTGGCAGCAGCACCGTCTTCGGTGTCGACGGTGGCGGTCTGATGGTGGACGATGGTGTGGAGCGGCGCAACTACACACCCTACAACAGCAATATCAACGGTGACGCGGTCTATTCGCTGTTCGTGGACAAGGGTGACAATCTGTGGATTGGCACCTACCGTATGGGCATCAACCTCTACTCCGAACGCTTCCGCTGGTTCACCATTCTGAGCCGCGCCAACCAGCAGCTCTCCTACGACATCGTGACAGCCATCGTACCCGACAGCAACCACCTCTTTATCGGACTAGACGGCGGCGGACTGGAGGTTTACAACCGACAGACCCACGAACGGCGCACCTTCACCCGAGCCAACAGCCAGATGCCGGGCGACAACGTGGTGTCTGTACTGAAGGACGGTGGACAGTTGTGGCTGGCTGTCTACACAAAAGGACTGGTGCGCTTCTCCATCGCCGACCAGCAGTTCAAGACGTGGAAACTTCCCATTATCGACCCCGATGCCAACAATGTCTGGACGCTGTGCGACGACTCCTCGGGAAACATCTGGGTGGGCGGCCCCGACCTCTTTGTCTTCAACAAGCAGACGGAGCAAATCACACCCATAGGAGGAATAAACCGCGCCGACTGTTCCAGTCTGTCACTGCGGGGTAAATACATCTGGGTGGCCACCCGATACAAGGGTCTCTATAAGTTTGACCGCCGGACGAGAAAAATCGTCAGACACTACAGTGCCGTCTCGGGCGCATTGCGCCTGCCACCCGGAGAACTGGCCTTTGTCTATGCCGACGGCAGAGGACGCGTTTGGTTCAGCGGCGAGCAGGGAGGCTTCTATTGTCTGGACGAGAAGAAAGGAGACATCCGTTCCTATGGAATTGCCGAGGGATTGGCCTGCACAGGGGTCCGCTCCATGGAGGAGGATTCCGATGGGAATATGCTGATCGGCACGTCGAACGGGCTGTTCCGCTTTACCCCCGACAAGCGTATCTTTGTCCGTCTTGACGTGGACGAGAGCGTGTCGGAGTTCACCCCCAACTGCTCAGCCAACGACGGTCGGAACATGTACTTCGGCACTACGAAAGGACTGGTATGGTTCTCGCCGTCCAAGCTCCGCCTCTCAACCCCCAATCACACCGTGAGTTTCACGCGTCTGACCTTGGCTGGCAACGAGAAGTCCCCCTTCGACCTTTATCTCGACAACGACGGCAAAATCTGCCTCGACTACAACCAGAATTTCTTCACCGTCAGCTATGCCGTGCCCGAACTGGTGTCGCCCGACCACGTGCATTTCTCCTGTATGCTGCAAGGACTGGAGGACGACTGGCGCGACCTGAGCCGCCGACGCGAAGTGTCCTACACCAACGTGCCACCGGGCAAGTACCGATTGCTCGTTCGCTGCACCAATGCTGACGGCCACTGGGGCGAACCGTCCGTGCTACAGATTACCGTCACCCCACCCTGGTATCTCTCCTGGTGGGCCAAGTTATTGTGGGTGTTGGTGGGCGGATGTATGGTGCTGGCCGCTATCCGCTTCTATCTGCGTGAGCTGCGCATCAAGCACCAGATGGAACTGGCAGAGGTGGAAAAGATTTCGGAGCATCGTTTGAACGAGGCCAAGACCAACTTTTACACCAGCATCACCCATGAGTTGCGGACACCCGTGTTCCTCATCACGGCGCAACTGGAAGAGATATTGGAGAACGCCAAGGACACCGTGAAGGTGCCGTACGCCTATCTGGCCGCCATCCATCGCCACGCCCAGCGACTGAACGAACTCATCAGCCGTATCATCGACTTCCGCAAAATCGGTGCGGAGAACCTGAACTTGAGCCTTCAGCGAGCCGACATAGTGGCGTTCTGCAAAGCCAAAACGGAGAACTATACGGATATGTTCCGCCAAAAGAACATCGCCTATGCGTTCAGGGCTTCCACGGATGAAATTCCGCTCGACTTCGATCCGCTGAAGCTGGAACTCATTATCTCGAACCTCATCTCCAATGCTTTCAAATATACGAAATGCGGCGGTCGGGTTGCGCTCACCGTGCAGGATGAGGCCGACCGGGTGGTGCTCTCCGTCGAGGACAACGGCATCGGCATTGACGAGCGCGTCCGTGACACCATCTTCGAGAGTTTCTTCCGCTCTGAGCGCGGCAAACGGCAGGGCGAAGGCGACGGTCTGGGCCTTTCCTATGTCAAAAACCTGGTGGAGTTGCACGGCGGCAAGATTACGGTGGACAGCGAGATGGGCAAAGGTAGCACCTTTACCTTCTTCATCCCAAAGAAAACGGAAGACATCGTACCAGACACACGATGCCCTCAGCCTCATATCACCAATCCAGCAGCCACACACACTATCCTCGTCGTCGACGACGAGCGCGAAACGGTGGAGCTTTTAGAACGCTATCTAGAAAAGGACTTCCATATCGAAAAGGCCTACGACGGAGAGGAAGGCTTGGCAAAAACCTACGAGAGCCTGCCCGACATCATCCTGCTCGACCTGACTATGCCACGCATGAGCGGTTTAGAAATGCTTGCCCGAATCCGGCGCGACAAGAAGCTGCAACACATCAAGGTCATCGTCTTCACGGCCAAGACTGCCGAGGATGATATGCTCTCAGCCTTCGACAAGGGTGCGGATGTCTATCTGACCAAACCTGTTTCGCTCAAACTGCTGCGCAAGCGCATCGACAAACTGTTGGCAGTAGATACCGAGCACAAGACTTACACCAAAGAAGAGCAAAAATTCCTGCTCCGAATTCGCGAAATCATTGACAACAACCTGCAGAACGCTGATTTCAGCATCTCCTTCCTCACCGACCAATTAGACATGAGCCATTCATCACTCTACAAGAAATTGAAGCAGATGACGGGTATGTCGCTCATCGAGTTCATCAACGACTACCGCATCTACAAGGCTATCCAGCTCTTCCGCCAGGGCGAGACCAACGTAGAAACGGTAGCTGATGCCGTGGGCATCAATGATGTCAAGAACTTCCGAACGCTCTTTAAGCGGAAGACTCAGATGACCCCCAAACAATACGTACAAAATCTATAGCCAGAAACCAAAGAATTTCCACGCGCTGGGCAGAGAAAAAAAACTTTCTAGGCAGAGAAAAAATTTTCTTTCTCCAGGCAAGATTTTCCGTTTAGTTGGATTTCATGGGTAGAAACACTAAACGAAGAAGATATGAAAGCTATGAAATTATCCGTTTTGGCACTGGGGCTGATGGCCGCTCTGCCTGTATTGAACTCCTGTGACACCGACTCTGACGACGTGGACGTGTGGCGTCCCACCGCACTCGTGACGGTCTATCCAGGCACATCGTCTGGCTTCACCATGCAGCTGGACGACAAGACCACGCTGGTTCCAACCAACATGACAGCGTCGCCCTTCGGCGAGAAGAACGTGCGTGCCCTCGTCAACTATACCGAGGAGAACGCCACCAACGGCAGCATCCGCAACGTCCACGTCAACTGGATTGACAGCATCCGCACCAAGCTGCCAGTGGAGACCTTAGGAGCTGACGACGAGAAACAGTATGGCAACGACCCCATCGAAATCGTGCGCGACTGGGTGACCGTGGCAGAAGACGGTTTCATCACACTGCGCGTCCGCACGCGCTGGGGAACATTCTACGGATGTCAGCCAACACACGTGCTGAACCTCGTGGGCGGTGTCAACAAGGACAACGTATATGAGTTTGACCTGCGCCACAATGCCCAAGGCGACACGAACGGGCAGATGGGCGACGCACTCATCGCCTTCAACCTCAACAGCCGTTGGTCAGAACTGCCCAACAATGTAAAGATAAAAATCAACTGGCAGTCGTTCAGCGGTAAGAAATCGGCTGAGTTCTCCTTGAAGATGCACGAGAGCAGCAAGACGGAGACAGCGGTGGAACAGGCTTCGATGTCCCGATACGTAAAATAAAGACTGGAAACAGGATAAATGCCAAAAAATCCGTAACTTTGCAGGCCGACAGATAACGGCATCGGAATGTTCGCAATCTCACATCACCGGGAAAACGGCGAGGAGCACCTGTTGAAGCTGGTGCAGAAAGGCGACTTGGCTGCGGCGGAGTCGCTTTACAGGCTTCATGTGCGCTACCTTTCCGCACTCTGCGCACGCTACCTGACGAACGATGAGGACATCAAGGACGTGTTGCAAGACAGCTTCCTGAAGATTTTCTCCTCGATAGCGACATTCCAGTACCGAGGTGCAGGCTCGCTCCGGGGGTGGATGGCGAAGATCACGCTGAACGAGGCACTGAAGTTCCTGCGGAGTGCCAATCGCCTCAACACCGTGGACGTGGACGAACGGCAGCTGAACGTGGCGGACGACGACCTGGAGACAGAAGACATTCCCACCGACGTGCTCCACCGCTTCGTTCGCGAACTGCCCGACGGCTACCGTGCCGTGTTCAACCTCTATGTCATCGACGACAAGAGCCACAAGGAGATTGCGCAGTTGCTCGGCATCCGGGAGAACACCTCCGCCTCACAGCTGCATAAGGCAAAAGCCATACTGGCACACAAGATCATACAATACAGAACCCACCATTCCGCTTGACTATGAAGAGAAACTGGGAAAAAGACCTACACGACCGTTTGGGCAACCATGAGCAGGATGCCCCCAACGGATTATGGGAAGAGATAAGTCGGCAGATGGCCGAGACGAAGCAACGGCCAAAACGAGAAAAGAAGTCCACCCTTTTTCTCACACTCCCGATGCGACGCGCAGTGGGTGTCGCTGCTGCCGCCTGTCTGGCTCTTGCCATTGGCTACCATTTCTACGATAACAGCACAGACGGAACGGGCAGCACAGACTACACGGCAGAGACCGTTGTCGCCCCGTCTTCGACGCAGGACAGCGAGCAACCGACGGCAGCGGAAAGCATACATATAGTGAGTCAGACCCAGCGACAGTCCAACGGCCATGCGACAGCCAAAGAAACACTCGAAACACCACAGGATACAGCACCGCAACACGAAGGAACGACTCCTGCATCGCCAGCCTCCACAACAGAAGAAGACCACCGCCAACAGCCGCAAGAGCAGCAGAAGCCCGTGCGCGAGACAGACAATCGCAACCTCCTGGCCTACTCAGAGAGTAATCGTCCACACCGCCGACAGGGCAACACCGACTCTCGCTGGAGTCTCGGTACCAACGCCACGGCAGGAATGGGTTCCTCGCAGGCCGTTCGTTCGCATGGAATGCCCATCGTCGCAGCGGGCTCCGATGCCGTCAACTGGATGGGCGACCCACAGATGGGCTTCTACCTCTACAATCAAGGACGGGAGACCAAGACAGAATACACACACCACCTGCCCGTCCGCTTCGGCCTCAACGTGGCTTACCGCCTCACTGACCGCCTCAGTATCGAGAGCGGACTGAGCTACACACAACTCTCCTCCGATATGAAAGATGGTACGGAGGAAAACTATTCCACAGGAAAGCAGGAACTGAACTATGTGGGCATTCCCGTAAACCTCAAATACCGAGTGCTGACCTATCGCCGCGCCCGTCTCTACGCCTCCGCTGGACTGCTCGCCGAGCAGTGCGTGTCGGGAAAGATGACCAAAGACATGGTTCTCAACGGAACATCCACAAGGACGGAAGAAACCGACGTCACCACAAAACCGCTGCAACTGTCGGTCAACGCAGCTGTTGGTGTGCAGTTCAATCTGTCTGAGAACGTCGGCATTTACGCAGAGCCGGGACTAAGCTACTATTTCGACGACCGTTCATCGCTCCATACTATCTATAAGGAGAAGCCCCTGAATTTCAACGTCAACGTGGGTCTCCGCTTCACCATGGGCAAATAAGGACAGGAAAAATTTGGCAGAGAAGCAGAAATGACGTAATTTTGCACCATGAAACGGGAGTTAGCATGGTTCTGAATTACATCTGGATTGCATTTTTCGTCATCGCCTTCGCAGTAGCAGCGGTGAAACTGGTGGTGTGGGGCGACTTTGACGTGTTCCCGGCCATGATGGACTCCACCTTCAGTTCGTCAAAGACAGCTTTCGAGATTTCACTGGGACTGACTGGTGTGCTGTCGCTGTGGCTCGGCGTGATGAAGGTGGGTGAGCGCGGCGGCGTGGTTGACGCCCTGGCTCGCGTGCTGTCACCCGTGTTCTGCAAGCTCTTCCCCGACATTCCCAAGGGCCACCCCGTCACGGGAAGTATCTTTATGAACTTGGCCGCCAACATGTTGGGACTGGACAATGCCGCCACACCGTTAGGACTGAAAGCCATGGAGCAGATGCAAGCCCTAAACCCAAAGAAGGACACGGCCTCCAACCCGATGATCATGTTCCTCGTGCTCAACACCAGCGGACTGACCCTCATCCCCGTCAGCATCATGGTTTACCGCGCACAATTAGGAGCCGCCCAACCCACCGATATCTTCATCCCCATCCTGCTGGCCACTTTCTTCTCAACACTGGCAGGCATCATCGTCACCTCCCTATTCCAGCACATCAACCTACTGAACCGCGTCATGATGCTCACCCTCGGCGGAGCCTGCCTGTTGGTGACCACCGTCATCTGGGGCTTCTCACAGTTGGATGGTGAGACGATGAACCGCGTCAGCACCACCGTGGCCAACATCCTGCTGATGACCATCATCACAGGGTTCATCTTGGCTGGTGTGCGCAGGAAAGTCAACGTCTACGATGCCTTCATCGAAGGAGCTAAGGACGGTTTCCAAACCGCCGTGCGCATCATCCCCTATCTCGTGGCCATCCTCGTAGGCATTGGTGTATTCCGAGCTTCTGGAGCCATGGATCTGTTGATTGGCGGAATGCGGTGGATGGTGGAACAGACTGGGTTGAACGCCCAGTGGGTAGACGCCATGCCCACGGCACTGATGAAACCTCTATCGGGCAGTGGAGCGCGCGGCATGATGGTGGATGCTATGACCACCTACGGAGCCGACTCCTTTGTGGGGCGTCTGTCGTGCATCTTCCAAGGCTCTACGGACACCACCTTCTACATCCTTGCCGTCTACTTCGGCAGTGTGGGCATCAGCAAGACGCGCCACGCTGTGGCTGGCGGACTGCTGGCCGATTTAGCGGGCATCGTGGCCTCCATCTTCATCTGTTACCTGTTCTTCCATTAAAGGCACAATAACTATGGCAAATCTCAAATCCTTGGCGAAAGACACAGCCATCTACGGACTCAGCAGCATCGTCGGCCGCTTCCTCAACTATCTGCTCGTGCCGCTCTACACGGCGAAGATTAGTGCCGCCAGCGGTGGCTACGGTGTCATCACCAATATGTATGCTTACACGGCATTGCTCCTCGTCATCCTGACCTACGGTATGGAGACCACCTTCTTCCGCTTCGTCAACAAGGAAGGCGAGCATTCCGAGAAGGTCTACCACACCGTGCTCTGCATGGTGGGCTGCACCTCCCTGCTCTTCGTCGCCCTGGTGTTCCTCTTCATTGCGCCTTTGAGCCGTGCGATGGGCTACGCTGACCATCCTGCATATGTGTGGACGATGTTCGTCACCGTGGCAATCGATGCCTTCCAGTGCATCCCC
>CAVAIX010000041.1:0-14588 GCA_963588695.1 Bacteroidaceae bacterium
GAGCACGTGTTGGCGCGACTGCTGAACACCGTGCGCGAGGACTACGACTTCATCCTCATCGACTGTTCGCCCTCGTTAGGTCTCATCACCGTCAACGCGCTGACGGCCGCCGACTCGGTGATCATCCCCGTGCAGTGTGAGTACTTCGCACTGGAAGGCATCAGCAAGTTGCTGAACACCGTGCGCATCATCAAGAGCAAGCTCAACCCCGTGCTGGAGATCGAGGGCTTCCTGCTGACGATGTACGACTCGCGCCTGCGCCTGGCCAACCAGATCTACGACGAGGTGAAGCGCCACTTCCAGGAGTTGGTCTTCAAGACCGTGGTGCAGCGCAACGTGAAGCTCTCGGAGAGTCCGAGCCACGGTCTGCCCGTCATCCTCTACGACGCCGACTCCACTGGTGCGAAGAACCACCTCGCCTTGGCCAAGGAGATCATCGACAAGAACAAGGAGCAGTCAGAAGGACAACAACAAGGACAAGAAGGACAATAACACCAGATTCTCATGGCAGTAAGAAAGAAATACGATCACAACGTGCTGGGACGCGGCCTCGACGCCATGGGTGCCGGGCGAGGGTTAGACGCCCTGATCGACACCAGTGCCGTGCACACGCAAGGCTCGTCGAACCTCAGCGCGATAGACATCGGGCAGATAGAGCCCAACCCCAACCAGCCCCGTCGCGAGTTTGACGAGGCCGCCCTGCAGGAGTTAGCCGCCAGCATCAAAGAGCTGGGCATCATCCAACCCATCACCCTCCATAAGGTGGAAGGCGGCAAGTACCAGATCATCGCTGGCGAGCGCCGCTGGCGCGCCTCACAGTTGGCGGGACTGAAGACCGTGCCCGCCTATATCGTCACCGTGGACGACGAGAACGTGATGGAGATGGCCCTGGTGGAGAACATCCAGCGCGAGGACCTCAACGCCATCGAGATTGCCTTAGCCTACCAGACACTGGCCGAGAAGAGCGGTATGACGCAGGCGCGCATCTCGGAACGCGTGGGCAAGAGTCGCGCCGACGTGGCCAACCACCTGCGCCTGCTGCGGTTGCCTGCCCAGGTGCAGATGGCACTGAAGGAGCACAAGATCGACATGGGACACGCCCGTGCCCTACTCTCCATCGACAGTCCGTCGGCTCAGATCCGCCTCTTCAAGGCCATCCAGAACGGCGACTACTCCGTGAGGAAGGTGGAAGAGATGGTGCAGGACTTCAAGAACGGCAACGACATCAAGGCCGGGCGGCGACGCATCGTGCCCGACAACAAACTACCCAAGGAGTACGCCCTGCTGCGCGACCGCCTCTCCTACCATTTCGACACCAAGGTCAAGCTCAGCCTCTCGCCCAAGGGCAGCGGCAAGCTCACCTTCGTCTTCGACAGCGAGACCCAGTTGGAGCACCTGCTCAACGCACTGGATCGCGGCCACACCACCGACACCGACGTTGAGACCGAATAGCACCATAGAGACACTGAGGGCGGTCGTCTGCACGCTATTAGTAACACTCTGCACCGCCGCCGCTGCCCAGGGGCGACACCCTCTGGCCATGGACAGTGCGCCACAAGACAGCCTCATCACCCTCTCCCCCGACACGCTCCAGGCCTTAGACCATCCGCAGGCCATCAACGGCGACAGCCTGCTCGCCCTCCACGCAGACAGCGTGCCCATGAAGCGGCGGGAACGACGCGACTGGAGCACCTGGCGTCCCGACCCACAGCGCGCCCTCTGGCTGGCCCTCGTGCTGCCTGGTGCTGGTCAGATCTACAACAGGAAATACTGGAAGCTGCCCCTCGTCTACGGCGGCATCATGGGGTGCGTCTACGCCCTGACGTGGAATAACATGATGTATAAGGACTACTCGCAAGCCTACCTCGACATCATGGACGACGACCCCAATACCAACAGCTACAACAAGTTCCTGCACTTAGGCATGCAGATCAACAGCAGCAACGAAGAACGCTACAAGCAGATCTTCAAGAGCAGGAAAGACAAATACCGCCGCTGGCGCGACATGAGTTTCTTCGTGATGGTGGGTGTCTACGCCCTCTCCGTCATCGATGCTTACGTGGATGCCGAGCTCTCCGTGTTCGACATCTCCAACGACCTCAGCCTGCGCGTGAGTCCCACCGTGATCCCCACCACGGGCAACGGCCGGACACTGACGTCACAGTCGGTGGGACTAAACTGCAGTCTGACCTTCTGAGACGAAAAGACTAAGAGACAAAAAGAAAAAGAAATGAGCAAAAGACGAACAACCATACTCCTCCTTCTGTTAGCCACGCTGACCGCCGTGCAGGCGCAGGTGGCAGTAGGCTCCATCGCGATAGACACCCTCGCGACAGACGAACTCATGGAAGACACCGTGGCCATGGATGCCGAAGACGAACTCGTGGTCATCGACGACGAGACGGGCAAGCGGGAACTCATCCAGTTTCCCGAGGCCATGACCTACGACCTGGACAGCCTGTTGGGCGAATACATGGCGAAGACCTACCTGACCCCCGACACCTGTCACATGAAGGACGAGAACCCCGTCTGGACCACCGCCGACTTCGTAGACCGGCTGCATCGCCTGCCCACCGTGATGGAGATGGCCCACAATAGTGTGGTGCAGCAGTTCATCGACCGCTACTGCACGCGTCTGCGCGGCACCATCGGCTACGCCCTCGGTGCTTCTAACTTCTACATGCCCATCTTCGAGCAGGCCCTCGACCTGTATCAGGTTCCTTTGGAGTTGCGCCACCTGCCCATCATCGAGTCGGCACTGAACCCCAAGGCCGTGTCGCGCGTGGGAGCCACCGGACTGTGGCAGTTTATGTTAGCCACCGCCAAGACCTACGGATTGCAGATCAACTCCCTCGTGGACGAGCGCCGCGACCCCGTGAAGGCCTCCTTTGCCGCCGCCCACTACCTCCGTGACCTGTACCGCATCTTCGGCGACTGGAACCTCGTGATTGCCGCCTACAACTGTGGACCGGGCAACGTGACGAAAGCCATCCAGCGCGCTGGTGGCTCGAAGGACTACTGGCATATCTACCCCTACCTGCCGAAGGAGACGCGCGGCTATGTGCCCGCCTTCATCGCCGCCAACTACATGATGGCCTACTACTCGAAGCACAACATCTGTCCGATGAGTAGTCGACTGCCAGCACAGACCGACACCGTGGTGGTCTCGCAGAACATCCACCTGCAGCAGATTGCCGGTGTGTTAGGCACCGACATCGAGGCCCTGCGCGCCTTGAACCCCATGTACCGCCGCGACGTGGTGCCTGGAGCCTCGCAGCCCTACGCCATCCGCCTGCCGCAGGGCGACGTGAACCGCTTCATCGAGTTAGAGGACTCCATTGCCCGCTTCCGCGCCGGCGAGTTGTTGAGCAACCGCCTGCAGGTGGAGGTGAACGACGAGGTGCCCACCTACTACCACAAGAGTAAACGCTACGTGAAGAAGAAGAGTAGCCGCTACACGAAGCGCAAGAGTACGGCGCGTCGCAGCAAGAAGAGCAAGGCACGCCGTCGGCGCAGATGACATCAGCGCCCTATATATAATAAGGTGTAACCAGAGAGAAACAGCCATGGACGAAGACATCAACAAGAGAGAAGTCGCCGACAGTGCGATGGTGGATCAGGCGTTCCAGCACCTGTTGGACACCTATTTAGCCTCGCGCCACCGTAAGAAGGTGGACATCATCACCAAGGCCTTCAACTTCGCACGGCAGGCCCACAAGGGAGTGCGCCGCCTGTCGGGTGAGCCTTATATCATGCACCCCATCGCCGTGGCGCAGATCGCCTGCGAAGAGGTGGGCTTAGGCTCCACCAGCATCTGCGCCGCCCTGTTGCACGACGTGGTGGAAGACACCGACTACACCACCGAGGACATCGAGAACATCTTCGGTCCGAAGATCGCACAGATCGTGGACGGGCTGACCAAGATCAGCGGTGGCATCTTCGGCGACCAGGCCTCCGCCCAGGCCGAGAACTTCAAGAAGCTGCTGCTCACGATGAGCAACGACATCCACGTCATCCTCATCAAGATCTGCGACCGCCTGCACAATATGCGCACGCTGGCCTCGCAGCCCGCCAACAAACAATATAAAATCGCAGGGGAGACCCTCTATATCTACGCCCCACTGGCCAACCGCTTAGGACTGAACCGCATCAAGACCGAGTTAGAGAACCTCAGCTTCCAGTATGAGCACCCCGACGAATACGCTCGCATCACCGAGAAACTCGCCTCCACCGAGGCCTCGCGCCACGAGCTGTTCGACCAGTTCACTGCCCCGATAAAGGAAGCCCTCGACAAGATGGGCATCAAATACGAAATCAAGGAGCGCGTGAAGACCCCCTACTCCATCTGGAACAAGATGCAGACCAAGCACGTCAGCTTCGACGAGATCTACGACATCTTAGCCGTGCGTATCATCTTCACCCCCATCAAGCGCGAGGAAGAGGTCAATGAGTGCTTTAATATCTACGTGGCCATCTCGAAGATCTATAAGTCGCACCCCGACCGACTGCGCGACTGGCTCAACCACCCGAAGGCCAACGGCTACCAGGCCTTGCACGTCACACTGATGTCGAAGCAGGGGCGCTGGATCGAGGTACAGATCCGCTCCGACCGCATGGACGAGGTGGCAGAGCAGGGCTTCGCCGCCCACTGGAAATACAAAGAGGGCGAGGACGGCGAATACACCGAGGACGAGAACGAACTGAACGACTGGCTGCGCACCATCAAGGAGATCCTCGACGACCCACAGCCCGACGCCATGGACTTCCTCGACGCCGTCAAGCTCAACCTCTTCGCCTCCGAGATTTTTGTCTTTACCCCGAAGGGCGAGATCAAAACGATGCCAGCCGGCTGTACCGCCCTCGACTTCGCCTTCAGCATCCACACCTTCTTGGGTTCCCACTGCATCGGTGCGAAGGTGAACCACCGCCTCGTGCCCCTGAGCCATAAGCTCAACAGCGGAGACCAGGTGGAGGTGCTCACCTCCAAGTCGCAGCACGTGCAACCCGACTGGATCAACTTCGTGTCGACGGCAAAGGCCAGGGCCAAGATACAGGCCATCCTACGGCGCGACAGCCGCGAGATGCAGAAGCGCGGTGAGGAACTCCTCGACGCCTTCCTCACCAAGAACGAGATAGAGAACACCGCTGCCACCGTGGATCGGCTGACCGCCTACCACGAGGCTGGGAGTCGGGAGAGCCTGCTGGAAGCCATCGGCGAGAAGACCATCCTGTTAGGCGACAAAGACCTCGACGAGCTGCACGGCAAGAACAAACAAGGTACGAAACGCGGCTGGCGTCGCCTCGTGCCCTTCCTCGGGCGCGGCAAGCAGAAGAAAGGTGGTGAGGTACAGCAAGAACTCTTCGTCGTCCCCGACGACTTCAACCGCAAGAAGCCCATCTACATCACCGACAGCAATATCGGACAGTATAAGTTCCGGCACTGTTGCCACCCCATCCCTGGCGACGATATCTTAGGCTTCATCGACAACACGCGGCGCATCGAGATCCACAAGCGCGCCTGTCCTGTGGCTGCCAAGCTCAAGAGCAGCTATGGCAACCGCATCCTCGACGCCAAGTGGGACATGCACAAGAAGCTCTATTTCGACGCCACCATCCGGGTGCAGGGCATCGACCGCGTCGGCATCGTGATGGACATCACCAGCATCGTCTCCTCCCAACTCAACGTGAACATCCATAAGTTCGCCATCACCAGCGAGGAGGGGCTCTTCGACGGCACCATCGAGCTGCGCGTCCACGACAGGGAAGACGCCAAGGTCATCGTGAACAAGCTCAAGAAAATCAAGGATGTCACGGACGTGGCACAGATCATGTAACAAACAAACTAACTAAACTACGATACAAACAACATGAAAAAACTAATCTGCCTTATGGCCTTCCTGTGTGCCGCTGCCAGCATGGAAGCCAAAGAGAATTTCGACAACCCCGACACCATCGTTGTGGCACGCGACGGCACGGGACGTTTCCGCAATGTGGCTGAAGCCCTCGAGGTGTGCCGCGCCTTCATGGACTACCACAAGGTCATCTACGTGAAGAAGGGCGTGTACAAGGAGAAGGTCACCGTGCCACAGTGGCTCACCAACGTGGAGATCTGCGGCGAGGACCGCGACAACACCATCATCACGTGGGATGACCACGCCAACATCTACCTGCCAGCCATCGGCAAGGGCATGGGCACCTTCCGCACCTACACGCTGCGCATCGCAGGCAGCCACATCACGCTGAAGAACATCACCATCGAGAACAACTCAGCGCGATTGGGACAGGCCGTTGCCCTGCATACCGAAGGCGACTGCCTGCTGTTTATCAACTGCCGCTTCTTAGGTCATCAGGACACCATCTACACGGGCAACGCCAAGACGCGCCTCTATTTCTCCGATTGTTACATCGAGGGTACTACCGACTTCATCTTCGGTCCTGCCACGGCGTGGTTTGAGCACTGCGACATCCACTGCAAGGCCAACTCCTACATCACCGCGGCCTCGACCCCACAGGATGTAGCCTACGGCTACGTCTTCAACGACTGTCGCATCACCGCCGCAGCGGATGTGGACCGCGTGTACTTAGGACGCCCTTGGCGCGACTACGGCTACACGCTGTTCATGAACTGTGAGTTGCCGAAAGAGATACGTCCCGAGGGATGGCATCCCTGGCGCGAGGCCGCCAAGCAGACGGCGCGCTATATGGAGTATAACAACCGGGGGGAGGGAGCGGCCACTGGTCAGCGCGCTCCGTGGAGCCGCCAACTCACGAAGAAGGAAGCCAAGGCCATCACCGTGTCCAGCGTTTTTGCACGCGACGACCAGTGGATGCCCATGCGGTAAACCAATGCCGAGCATACACAGACAGATGGACGGTCTCAAGTGAGACCGTCCATCTGCTTTTTCAGTTCCTGCAGTTCCGTGCGCACCGTTATCAGTCGGCTGAGCACATCCGCCTTATTAGCCGTTCCCTGCCTGTTGGCATTGAGCAGTTTCCGTGCCGCTGCAATCTTAAAGCCGCGCACCTTCACGAGGTTATGGATAATGCGCAGCAGGTCGATGTCCGCCTGCTGGTACTGTCGCACGCGAGCAGGCCCCGTAGTCTTGGGCTTGAGCGTCGGAAACTCCGTTTCCCAGTAGCGCAGCGTACTTTCGTTGACGCCAAACATCTCCGCTACCTCGCGGATGGAATAATATACCTTCAGGTTCTTGTTCGTGTTGAGTGCCATAAATGTTTATGTCGAATGTTAAGTGTTAAATGACTATTTCTTATTTAACAGCCGTTTGGTGGCTCTTAGTTCCTTCTGCAACAGTATCATTCTTTCCTTCAACTGTTCCTGAGTAGGCAACATATCCTTGATACGTATATTATTATAAGTAGCCACTCCCATGGGTGTGGTAATTCCTTTAAACGACCATTGGACATCAGCCCTGTTCATGTTAGAACAAATGAGCAGTCCGATTGTCGGGTTGTCGTCTGGCTGTTTCATTACCTCGTCAACGACATTCACATAATAGTTCAGTTTCCCGGCAAACTCAGGCTCAAAGGCCTTGGCCTTCAACTCACAGACGATATAGCAACGCAAACGTATGTGGTAGAACAGCATGTCAATCTTTCTTGTTCTACCGCCCACAAGTATTTCTCTTTGTTTTCCTAAGAATGCGAAGCCATTACCCATTTCAAGCAGCAACGCTGTTATGTTTTCATGAAGAGCATTCTCCAGTTCATTCTCGTTGTATGTCTCATGATCGACCGTAGCGAAGCCAAAGTCATAATTCTCTTTGATGACAAGGCTTGCCAGTTGAGCCAGCTGAGGAGTGAGATGCTGGGGAAAGTTATTAGGAGCCTTGCCACGAGCTTTGTATAGGTTGTCCTTCATCACTCTTTCCAAGACATCACGGCTGATGCCCTCTTGAATGGTATAGCCCACATAGAACAAAGCTTCTTCTACAGATTTTGAGTGCTGCACGATACGCACATGATGTCCCCAAGGCACGCAGGCAAACGGCAGGGGGAATTCTGAAACAGCCTGTTTCAGTTTTTCCGTGCCACCATCATCTATCTGTGCTAGTTTCCTCTCAGACTCATCGGTAGGGAGCAATTCTGAAACAAGCTGTTTCAGTTTTTCCATATTCTCCGTATAGAAGAGATACCATTGCTTTATATACCATAGATTTCTGACAGAGAAATTATTGCTATCGGGGAACTCCCGCCGCAAGTCCAAGCTCACTTGCTCTACGACGCCTGCACCCCAGCGTTCCTCCGCTTTCTTCTGCACAAGATCGCATCCCAACTGCCAGTTAAACAACAGCTTCTCGCCATTCACCTTCACAGCGGCCTTCACCTGCGCAGAGCGATAGCGGTGCTTCACCTCCGCAATCCACTCTGCATATTCAGCATCCAGCATTACGTCATGTGACTTCACTATGCGTGGCTCGCTTATACCCTTTTCCATAACTCAAGTTTTATTGCCGTTGTTTTTTTCTGCAAAAATACAAAATAATTTTGAAACTGCCACGCCTGCCCCGCCAATTTTGATTGCATTTTAGACATTCCGTCAAAAAGAAAAGCTTGTCTTTCGGGGCAGGGGTGAAAGCTCCTTTAAGCTCCGCTAACATTCTGACCTTTTTCTGTTAATTTCAGCATAAAACTAACATATTTACTTCTTTACACCCCTTATTCTACCACATTCGCGGTATTTCTTGCGTTTTATTAGAAAAAAGTAAGCGTTTCGTTTGGATGTTTCAACGAATTGCAGTACTTTTGCACGTGAAAGATTGTGAAAAGTACCTAAAATGACAACGAACTACGTTATTCAGGGTATCATCCAACACGAAATGTTTAATTTTAATTATTGAGAGTTTTTATGGAAAAGAGACTGCTTCTCTTGCTGGTCAATATTTTCCTTCTATGTGGAGGGATATTGGCTCAGACGAAAGTAACCGGTACCGTAGTATCTCAGGACGACGGCGAGCCCGTCATCGGCGCATCCGTGCTCATTCAAGGGCAGCACACCGGAACAGTGACCGATGCCGATGGCCATTTCACGTTGACGGTTCCGGCAGGTAAAAAGATCAGTGTCAGCTACATCGGTATGGAAACCCAGACGCTGACCCCCAAACCCAAGATGTCCATTGTGCTCCGCTCGAGTGCCGAGTTGGAGGAAGTGGTTGTCACTGGTATGCAGAAGACGGACCGCCGCCTGTTTACTGGTGCCACCGACCGTGTGAACGCGGAGGATGCCATCCTCAACGGTATCGCCGACATCTCCCGTTCGTTGGAGGGTCGTTCCGCCGGTGTATCGGTGCAGAACGTCAGCGGCACCTTCGGTACCGCTCCGAAGATCCGCGTGCGCGGTGCCACCTCCATCTATGGTTCGTCCAAGCCACTGTGGGTGGTGGACGGTGTGATCATGGAGGATGTCACCGACATCGACTCCGACGCGCTGTCATCGGGTGACCCCGAGACGCTGATCTCCTCCGCCATCGCAGGTCTCAACTCCGACGATATCGAGTCGTTCCAGATTTTGAAGGACGGTTCCGCCACCTCCATCTATGGTGCGCGCGCCATGGCTGGTGTGATTGTCGTCACCACCAAGAAAGGTAAGGCTGGCACGTCGCACATCAACTACACGGGTGAGTTCACCATGCGCATGAAGCCCACCTACGGCAACTTCAACATCCTGAACTCGCAGGATCAGATGGGTATCTACCGCGAGTTGTACGACAAGGGATGGTTGAACCTCAGCAACACGCTGAATGGTAGCGACTATGGTGTGTATGGTAAGATGTATGAGTTGATCAACACCTACAACACGAAGACTGGTGCCTTTGCCTTGGCCAATACCGAGGATGCCCGCAACGCCTATTTGAGCAACGCCGAGTTCCGCAACACCGACTGGTTTGACGAACTCTTCTCCACCAGCATCCAGCAGAACCACTCCGTCAGCATGAGTGGTGGTACGGCGAAGTCGAGCTACTACGCCTCTGTCAGTGCCATGACCGACCCGGGATGGTACAAGCAGTCGCAGGTGGACCGCTACACGCTGAACATGAACGTGAACCACAAGATCTTAGACAACCTCTCGCTGAACATCATCGGCAGTGGCAGTTACCGTAACCAGCGCGCCCCCGGCACGCTGAGTCAGGACGTGGACGTGGTGAGCGGTCAGGTGAAGCGCGACTTCGACATCAACCCATACTCTTACGCGCTGAACACCTCGCGTGCCCTCGACCCCAGCACCTACTACCGTAGCAACTACGCTGCCTTCAACATCCTGCATGAGTTGGAGACCAACTACATCGACGTGAACTTCATCGATGCCAAGTTCCAGGCCGAGCTGAAGTACAAGCCCATCCAGGACTTAGAGATTGCCGTGCTGGGCGCGTTGAAGTACACCACCACCTCGCAGGAGTATAAGATCTTAGACGACTCCAACCAGGCCGAGGCCTACCGCGCCATGGAGAACACCATCATCCGCGACGCCAATAAATACCTCTACACGGACAAGGACGAGTTGTACGCCCTGCCCATCTCTGTGCTGCCCGAAGGCGGTATGTACAAGCGCACCGACAACCGCATGCGCGACTACAACTTCCGCGCCACGGCCAACTATGTGCACACCTTCAACCACATCCACTATGTGAACCTGTTCGGTGGTATGGAGACCACCGAGATCCAGCGCAGCCGCTCGTGGTTCAACGGCTGGGGTATGCAGTATGCTAAGGGTGAGATTCCCTACTACACCTATATGTTCTTCAAGAAGAGTCTGGAGGAGAACACCGACTACTACTCCCTGTCGAACACCAACTCCCGTTCGGCCGCCTTCTTCGCCAACATGACCTACGGCTACAACAACCGTTACGTGTTGAACGGCACCATCCGTTACGAAGGTTCGAACGCCATGGGTAAGAGTCGTTCCGCCCGTTGGACACCAACCTGGAACGTGGCTGGTTCGTGGAACGTCGACCAGGAGGACTTCTTCAAGGCTTGGGAGCCCACCATCTCCCACCTGAAGGTGAAGGCCAGCTACTCGCTGACGGCCACCCCACCGCCCTCTTCCTACACCAGCTCCACCAATGTCTTCAAGGCATACAACCCCTACCGCATCTTCACCGCAGACAAGGAGACTGGTATCCAGCTCTCCGACCTGGAGAACAGCGAGCTGACCTACGAGAAGAAAAACGAGTTCAACTTCGGTTTCGAGGCCGGCTTCCTGAACGACCGCATCAACGTGTCGTTCGATATCTACACCCGTCGGAACTACGACGAGATTGGTCCTGTGGCCACACAGGGTATCGGTGGTCAGATTATCCGCTGGGCCAACGCTGCCGACATGAAGTCGAGCGGTGAGGAACTCTCCATCTCTTCTACCAATATCAAGACCAAGGACTTCAGCTGGACTACCTCGCTGGTTTACTCGCACACCAAGACCGAGATTACCGACCTGGCCAGCCAAGACCGTGTGATTGACATGATCACCAACTTCGGTGGCCGCCGCGTGGGCTACCCCGTGCGTTCCCTGTTCTCCATCCCCTTCGCAGGACTGGACAAGAACGGTCTGCCCACCTTCTACAACGAGAACGGCGAGATCACCAGCGACGACATCAACTTCCAGGAGCGCGACAAGGTGGACTACCTGAAGTATGAAGGTCCGACAGACCCCACCGTACAGGGTTCACTGGGCAACCTCTTCAAGTATAAGAACTTCACCTTGAACCTCTTCATCACCTACTCCTTAGGCAACGTGGTGCGTCTGGACCCCGTCTTCTCGGCCACCTATAACGACTTGAGTTCGATGACCAAGGAGTTCAAGAACCGCTGGATGGTGCCAGGCGACGAGACCAAGACCAACGTGCCCGTCATCCTGAGTTACGCCCAGTACACCAACAACACCCAGCTGAGCTACGGCTACAACGCCTACAACTACTCCGATGTCCGCATCGCCAAGGGTGACTTCGTGCGCATGAAGGAAATCTCCGTGCAGTACGACTTCCCCAAGACATGGATCAAACCTTTGGTCAACCTCTCGCTGAAGTTGCAGGCCACGAACCTCTTCCTGATCTACGCCGACAAGAAATTGAACGGTCAAGATCCCGAATTCTTCCGCTCTGGCGGTGTGTCGGCTCCTGTGCCCAAGCAGTTTACCGCCACCCTCAAGGTCGGTTTCTAATACAGGTAACGGAAATAACGTAACACTCAAAAGCACAATAAAATGAAAAAACATATCGGATTTTCTATCCTCGCGCTGAGTTTAGCCTTGACCGCCTGCGACGACTGGCTCGACAAGATGCCCGACAACCGCATGGAGCTGCAGAGTCCCGACGATGTCAGCGGGCTGCTGGTCAGCGCATACCCCAACGTACATCCCGCCTACCTGCTGGAGATGTACTCGGACAACACCGACGAATGTATCAACTCCACCTGGACGGAGGCCTCACGTTTCCAGGGTCAGGCCTACCGCTGGGAAGACATCACAGAGACTGGTGAAAACGAGTCACCGCAGGTGCTCTGGGACAGCCACTACCTCGCCATCGCGTCGGCCAACGCCGCCATCGACTTCATCGACGGCAAGGGTGCTCCGGAGGAGTATAACGAACAGTTGGGCGAAGCCCTGCTCTGCCGCGCCTACGCCATGTTCCAGCTCTCCACCGTGTTCTGTAAGGCATACAACCCTGCCACGGCTTCTACCGACCAGGGACTGCCCTATCCCCTGCACACCGAGAGTGTAGTGGGTGTCACCTACCAGCGTGGCACCATGGAGGAGCTGTATAGTAAGATTGACGAGGACCTGCAGCGCGGTCTGCCACTGGTCAGCAGCAATTACAGCAAGCCCAAGTTCCACTTCAACACCGAGGCCGCCAACGCCTTTGCCGCCCGTTTCTACCTCTACAAGGGCGACTTCGACAAGGCCATCGCCTACGCCACGACAGCGTTAGGTGCCGACCCCACCGCCAAGGCGCGCGACTGGGAATACTACGCCTCGCTGAACATGAACGATCAGATTCGTCCCGAGGCATGGATATCGGCCGACGAGAAGTGTAACTTCCTGCTCCAAACCGTGTACTCGGAATGGGGAGCCGTTTGCGGTGCTTATAGGTACGGTGGTCGGTTTGCCCACAGCTACCGCATCACCTACGACGAGGATATCGCCTCCAAGGGACCGTTCGGTTCTGCCGCCTCCGTCTTCTACCAAAAGGTGTTTAGTAACAACAGCATATCCAAGTTG
Source organism: Bacteroidaceae bacterium (assembly GCA_963588695.1). Taxonomy (GTDB): domain Bacteria; phylum Bacteroidota; class Bacteroidia; order Bacteroidales; family Bacteroidaceae; genus Prevotella. The sequence goes on from CAVAIX010000041.1 coordinate 13,229, forward strand.
TTCCACCAGAAGATTCCCTACGAATTTGAATACACCGATCAGCAGGCTGGTATCGGCTATGCCCATTCCGAGTTTGCTGTGTTCACCACCGAGCAACTCCTGTTGGAGCGCGCCGAGGCCTACGCCTTGAGTGGCAACCTGCAGAAGGCCGTGGACGACTACAACACCATCATGAAAATCTTCATGAAGTCGCCGAAGACCTATACGCTGGAACAGATTGTCAGCTTCTACAACGGCAAGGAGTACTACACGCCAACCGCACCGACCGTCAAGAAGCACCTGAAGAAGCCCGTCTACACCATCGGAGCCGAGGGTTCCGACCAGGAAGCATTGCTGCAGGGCATCCTGCACCTGCGCCGCATCATGGAGTTAGGTGAGGGATATCGCATGCAGGACGTGAAGCGCTACGGCATCGTCATCTACCGCCGTCAGACCAACACGAGCTATTCCATCTCTGCCGTGACCGACTCCCTCACCGTTGACGATCCCCGCCGCGCCATCCAGTTGCCGCAGGATGTCATCACCTCCGGACTGGAGCCCAACGACCGCATGGCCGTGAGCAACCAGGGCAGCAGTAAGTTAGAGGACTCTGGTTTCATCTACGAGATTAAAAAGTAACGACACATTCTAATTCAAGGATACAATGAAAAAGATATATATCATCCTGTTAGCCGTTGTTGCCACGCTCGGCTTCACGGCCTGTTCAGACGGTGACCAGCCCTCCGGCGACAGCATCTTCGTGAACGACAGTGCCGCGCCCGATGCCTTCGAGCAGTGGTTGCTGGAGAACTTCACCTATCCCTATAACGTGGAGGTGCTCTACCGCATGAAGGACACCGAGATCGACCATACCTACACGCTGACCCCCGCCGACTCCGCCAAATGTGCCAAGTTAGCCATGATTGTGAAGTACCTGTGGTACGACGCCTACGCAGAGGTGGCCGGTCCCGACTTCGTGAAGGCCAACACCCCACGCGTGCTGCAGTTCATCGGCTCTTTAGCCATCAACAACAACGGAACGGTCGTGATGGGTACGGCAGAGGGCGGCTATAAGATCACGCTCTACAACGTGAACAACCTCGGAACCTCGTTCGCCCTCGACGACTATGAGGCACTGAACGAGTGGTACTTCACCACCCTACACCACGAGTTCCAGCACATCCTGAACCAGAAGAAGCCCTACGACACCTCGTTCGACTTGATTTCTGAAGGCCAGTACGTCAGCGGTGACTGGTATATGTACGGCACCGAAGTGGATGCCCTGCCCAATGGTTTCATCCGCAACTACGCCATGGTGGAGCCGAAAGAGGACTATGCTGAGCTGTACTCGCAGTACCTGACCAACAACGACGAGTTGTGG